>QLUP01000058.1 GCA_018725485.1 Candidatus Lithacetigena glycinireducens
TCTGGAGATAAATAGAAGTTCCGCTCGAATACCTCCCAGAATAACCTCTGCTTGGTCATCTCAAGCAACTGTTAAAATTCCTGTTTGTAATGCTTTCCCCTTTCTTAAATCTCCCCTGACCCCTCTTTAACAAAGAGGGGTATATTATTCTCCCAGAGTTAAATTCCCCGGCTACCCGGTTTAACAGCCGAACTTCCCAGTAGACATAAAGGGCATTCCTCAGGTTTATAGGTTTCTACCTCTATTTTAATAAGAGAATAAACCGGAAAAAGGAGTTTTATTTCAGGGTTTCTCCTATCTATAACACAGGTGATTCCCTTAATATCTCCTCCGAGGTTCTCCACGATTTTTATAACCTCCATAGTGGATTTTCCTGTAGTCACCACATCTTCAGCAACGATAACCTTTTCCCCGTGATTTATATGGAAGTTTCTTCTAAGCCTCATCTCTAATCCTTCTCTTTCAGCAAAGATCGCCCGGGCTTTTAAGAAGCGGGCTAATTCATAAGCCATAATAATGCCGCCAAGTGCGGGTCCGATAACCACATCTACTTGGTGAGGTATCTTCGTTGCCAGTTCCTGCATAAGTTTTGCTGATTCATCGGGATATTGAAAAAGTTGAGCGCATTGAAAGTACTTATTACTGTGAAGCCCCGAAGAAAGCAGGAAATGGCCTTCCAGCACTGCCTGGCATTTTTTCATAATGGAAAGGAAATAAATATCTTTATCTTCCATAACACCCTCCTGGTTTAATCAAGCAAGCATTAAATCTTATTTTAAGAATCTTCATCGCTTTTTATTTCTTTCACCCGTATAATATTTCGAGCGTTAAAAACTCTTCCTTTAATACTTTTTTGGCTGCCCAACTGAAGATTTCCTACGCCCTTCTCTCTTTTATCAATTACTTTAAAAGAACCGGGTGGATGAAGGTAATCGTGAAGGCTGTTTAGGTTTTTGGTATTTAGAAAGTTGGTTAATTCGCTAATTATCGTTGATGGTGTATCGGGGTTACTGAATAAAGAGGTACCAAGTTGAACTGCTCTTGCTCCCAGTTTGAGGTACTGCATAAGACTCTCCAAATCACCAACTCCCCCACAGCCAATTATAGGCAGGGGGGTTAACTGCCTGGCTTGATTAACCAGATTAAGGGTTAAATGCTTGATGGCCGGACCAGAAAGACCTCCTATGTAAATCTCTCCAGTTTCTTTATCTATAACTAAGGCGCGGTAAGTATTGGCTATTACCACTGCCTCAACCAGAGTTTCCTCACTTACTTTTAAAAGTTTGTTAAGGTCGCCTTGAGGGGGGAGTTTAACCCAGAGAGGCTTATTGGTTATCTCTCTCGCCTTGGTAAGCAGCCGTTTTAGAGATGGTAAATGCTGGGCAATAGCCATTCCACCTTTTTCCACATTAGGACAGGAGATATTTAGTTCATAGATTACAGAATCTTTTATATTTTCTTCCAGGATTTTTAAAACCTTGAGATATTCGTTTACAGCAAACCCGGCTACATTAATTATCACAGGTGTGTCGTATTGGCAATACCGGGGATATATGTCTCCAATAAACTGATTAACTCCCGGGTTTTGCAGACCTATGCGGTTTATGAGACCGCCCTTAACCTCAAACAATCGGGGAGGTTTATTCCCTTCCACAGGATTTAAGGTAACCGCCTTAGTGCAAACTGCTCCAAACAGGGAGGGTGGTATCAATTCAAAGCTATCAGGACCGTAGGTACCAGAGGCAGCAATAAGAGGGTTTTTTAGAAACAGATCTCCTATTCTAACTTCTAAACTAACTGTACTCATCCCAGTCAACTTCCCAGGCATTAAATACCGGTCCATCATGGCAAACTCTTTTATATTCACCCTTTACCTTTACCACACATCCCCAACAGGAGCCTAACCCACAAGCCATTTTTTCTTCCAGCGATACCAGCAAATCAATAGGTTTATTATATTTATTACCTTCATTTTTAATCATGGAGCGAAGAGCCTTAAACATGGGTCGGGGACCGCAGGCATAAATAGCATCGTAGTCAGCTGGATTAATAAATTCGGTAATTTTTCCCTGTAAAAATGGTTCATTTTTTTCCTCAGAACTTACCACAATTCTATGGGTGATTTTAGAAAAACTTTCCAGCATAAAAGGCTTTTTGGAAAACCCGAGGTAAAGGTCAACTTTGCTATTATTTTTACTATTAATCTCCCTGGTGAGCATATTTAAAGAAGCTAAGCCAATGCCACCTCCAATGAGGGCTAACTTTTTTTCGGGTTCAGGTAGCGGCCACCCATTTCCGAGGGGTCCGGTAAGAGTTAATATTTCTCTTTTTACCATAGTAGAAAGAAGGTTTGTCCCCACCCCCTTAACCTGATAGAGAAACTCTATGCTTCTCTCTCCCAACTCAAAAACGCTAAAGGGACGGGCTAAAAGTGGTTCCTGAAAAGGTAATTTAAGGAGGTAAAACTGTCCTGGAAGAGCCCAACCTGAAAATTCAAGAGATAAATGGAAAATATTTTCTCCCACCGGGGTGTTTTCTAAAATACTCGCTTTTTTATAAACTATCATTACCCATGCCTTTAGCCGAAGCTGTTTTTATTTCTTCTGCTGTTTCACTGATAATTAAATGTGCTTTTTCCATAAATTCTTTTTCATCCAGACAATCTTTTAAAGTGGTGATAATTGAGCGGGAAACATTAATAACAGCACCATTTCCCTGGTTAAAGGCATAGGTAATATCGTCTTTATTAGCTCCCTGGGCTCCGTAGCCTGGCACTAAAAGAAATGTTTCAGGATAAAGTTCTCGGAACTCTTTTAGTTGAAGCGGGTAGGTAGCTCCAAAGACAACTCCCAGGCAAGAATAGCCATTGATACCAGTTGTGTCTTTACCCCACTCGCTGACCATCTTACCTATATGTTGGTAAACTGGAATACCCGAAACTTCTAAATCCTGAATATCTCTGGCTGAAGGGTTAGAGGTTCTAACCAGAATAAAAGCGCCTTTATTACATTTTTCCATTACTTCAAGAAAGGGTTGCAGGCTATCAAAGCCAAGATAAGGATTCAGGGTAACAAAATCCGCTTCAAAATCACCGGAAAAATGAGCTAAGGCGTATTGCATTGCGCTTGCGCTGACATCACCGCGTTTAATATCAGCAATACTCAATAAACCACTTTTAGTTAAATATTTTAAAGTGGCTGAGTAGGCTTTTAATCCTTCTATGCCCTGGGCTTCGTAAAAAGCAATTTGTACTTTTACCACGCCTACCATTTGCTTAGCTGAATCAATCAACAGGCGGTTAAAATTAAATAACGATTCAGCGGCACTTACGCTTTTGGTTTTGATAAAATTTGGGATATAACTGAAATCTGTGTCCAGCCCCAGGCATAGGGGGCTTTGGTTTTTTACCGCTTCATATAGCTTATCAATCAATAATTCCACTATTATAAACCACCTTCCCTTTTTTTAAAGTTAACAAAGGCCAGCCAAAAAGAGGGTAATCGAGAAGAGGGGTGTTGTGAGATTTAGATACAAAGGAATTGGTGTCCACGGTTGCTTTTCTGTTAGGGTCAATTATTACCAGGTCTGCCTGGAACCCATTTCGTAGAAGGCTTAAATGAGAACTTATCCCTAATATACGCGCAGGACCTAAGGAGAGCAGGAAAGATAATTTAGGCAGAGCAATTTGCCCCTTTTTAATCAGGAAACTGTTAAGTGTGGCAAAGGTAAGTTCAAGGTTATTAATACCCGGTGCTCCCTTTTCTTTATCCTCATCTGAATGGGGAGCATGGTCAGTAGCTATAGCGTTTACCATCCCCTGTCTCACCAGTTCCAGGAGAGACTTCCTGGTGGACTCATTTACTAAGGGGGGGTTAACTTTATAGGGAAAACTTTCCTGGTTCAAGCAGAGATGATGGGGTGTGACATCGCAGGTTACCGGTTGGCCTTTCTTGTGAGCTTCGTCAACCATTTTAATGCTCTGGGGATTGGATAAATGTGTTAAATGGAGACTTGCTCTTATGTTCTGGTTCATCTCCAGGTCTCTTTTAACCATCCCTAGTTCGGGGCAGATGTTTTTAGAAAAAAGAGGCATTTCTGAAAGGCTCACTTCTTCGTGCAAAAGTAAAGTTCGGTTAATATCTCGGGCTTTTACCAGAGCCTGATGAAAAACCTCGGGGTTATCCACCCCCTTTCCATCATCGCTAAAAGCCCACACTAAAGGGGCAAGATTGTCAAAATCAACAATTTCCTTCCCCTCCTGTCCCTGGGTTATAGAAGAAGTATAGAATATGTCAAGAGGGAGTATTTCTGAGTATTTTTTTTGAAGGTCGCTTAAAAGTTCGGGATTATCCAGAACAGGAGAAGTGTTGGGCATAATGGAAATGGTAGTAAATCCACCTTTAGCGCCAGCGTTACATCCCGAAAGCATATCTTCTTTATAGGTAAAACCGGGTTCACGAAAATGAGCATGTAAATCAATAAAGGCAGGCATTAACAATAAACCTTTACCATCAACTAAATGGTAATCCTTATTTGCTGAAGGCTTATCAGTGATTATGCCATTTTCTACCCATAAACCACCCTCCTCCTGGGCGAAGGAGTCAACCAAAGATATGCTTGTAAAATGCCAGTTATACCCTGAGGAATTCGTCACAGTAATGGCAACAGTAAGTTCTGCTGCTTCTATCAACCAGGTAAAATATAGATTCCAGATAAGATTCAGCAGAGGTAATACAGCGGGCGTTACGGCATTTCAATAAACCCCTTACAGTTTTAGGAAGTTCCAGTTTTATTTTCTTAATCACCTTACCCTCGTCAATGTAATCAAGGGTTATATCGGGGTCAATGAGAACCAGCATGGTCAAATCAAAATCCAGGACATCAGAGATTTTAATGATATCCTTCCTTCCCATTTTGGAGCTGGGAACATTTATAAGGAGTGCTATGGCTTTGTCTAACTCTCCCAGATTTAATTTATTAAATATTTTTAATCCGTTACCGGTTTTGATATGGTCTATCACTATGCCTCGGGTAATTTTTTCAACTTTTAGTTCGCTCTCACTCATATTAGTCTCTCCCTTTATCGGTTGGTATTTAAGCCTAACATCAGACTGATTAAAGCCATGCGGATATACATACCGAGTTTTGCTTGTTCAAAATAAATCGCTCTGGGGTCATCGTCAACTTCGTAGGTTATTTCAGATATTCGGGGAAGGGGATGCATAATTAGAGCATCTTTTTTCATTAGGTTAACCTTGTTTTTATCAAGAATGAAAGTATCTTTAAGCCTGAGGTAGTCTTCCTCGTTAAAGAATCTTTCCCGTTGAATGCGGGTCATATAGAGAACATCAAGATTGGGTAAAACCTCTTCCATCTGGTAACTTTCGTTAAAGGTGACCTTAGGATTGACTTCTAACACTGAGTTTTTGATATGCTGAGGTAGTTTTAGTTCTTCTGGGGATATCAGGTAATAATTAACATCGGGATACCTGGCTAAAGTGGTAATGAGCGAATGAACCGTTCTACCGTACTTTAAATCGCCACAAAAACCAAATGAGATATTGCTCACCTTACCTCGGTACATATAAAGGGTGAATAAGTCGGTAAGTGTTTGAGTGGGGTGGTGATGGGCACCATCGCCAGCATTGATTACTGGTACTGAAGAATACTTAACTGCTACCTCAGCTGAACCGTCTTTGGGGTGACGAATAACGATGATATCCACATAATTACTGATGGTTTTAATGGTGTCAGCCAGGCTTTCTCCTTTGGCAACTGAACTGGTGCTGGTATCTGCCATGGATAGCACTTTTCCTCCCAACCTGAACATAGCTGATTCAAAACTCATGCGGGTTCGGGTGCTGGGTTCATAGAAAAGAGTGGCGAGGATTTTTGAGTTAGCTAATTGGGTGAAGTCTTGTGGGGATTCATAGATGATTTTTCCGGTTTCAAAAAGATGATAATATTCCTGGATGGATAGATCCAGAGGATTGACTAACTTTCTTATCACATCGTACCTCCCTTGCTTTGACGACTTTCAGGGGTGGTAAAGCCCTTAAGTCCGGGATTTTAATATTATAACATTTATTTGACCTTCCTTGATGGGGATGTTTGTATTTTGTCACTCTGGACTTGATCCAGAGTCTCACTAACTTTGTCTTTGCGAGACTTCTGAAAGAAGTCGTGGCAATCTCATGTTCTATTATAAAAAGTGGTAGAAAAATACCTTAAATAATCATCGGAACCAGTCACCTTGTAATAAAGAAAACCGCATATAAACTTAATAATAATTCTGCCTGTCCCCATTTTCACACATATGTGCAGGTGAATTGGTAATGGGGTCAACTCTATTTTTTAAATTCGTAGATCCCGTGTCGAAGCCAGGACGACATAAAAACATGAGATTCCC
>QLUP01000059.1 GCA_018725485.1 Candidatus Lithacetigena glycinireducens
GGTCTTTATATACTGCTAAGGTCCTCTTCGTAGGGATTCTTTGTGGCCAGCTCTTTATATAAAAGGGCACTTCTTCTGGGTTTTCTTTCCTGGGTTTGAAAATCCACCTCAAAGAGACCAAAACGCATAGAGTATCCCTCCACCCACTCAAAATTATCCATCAGGGACCAGTACATATAACCAATGACATCTATACCTTCCTTCATAGCTTTAGACATAGCTTTTAGGCTTTCCTTTAGAAATTCAGGCCTTAATTTATCTTCTCTATCAGCTATCCCGTTTTCGGTAATCATTATCGGAAGATGGAAAGGTTTTAATTTCATAAGAACTTCGTATAATCCCTGGGGATAATACTCATAACCAAAGTCGGTACGTGGAACATCTTTTTTAACTTCTACGGGTCCTTTTAACGAAAATTTGATGAAGCCTCTCGTGTAATAATTTAGACCTATATAATCAAGTTTATTTTTAAGATCGGGATTTTTTTCATTATTACCCAGTGGTCTTTTGATAATACCTTCAAAAAAGGGAGTTAAAAAAGCTATGTTGAAATAGTTATTTACTAATTTAGCCATCCAGATATCGAGAGGATTACGGGAGGCAGGGTTAAAAATTACTATGTTATGAGCAATGGATATCAGACTTTGTGGTTGTTCTTCCTTGATAATATCATAAGCGAGGGCATGGGCGAAGAGGAGATTTTTCATCACCTTAAAAGCCCGTTTCAGGTTTTTAACTCCCGGTGGAAAGACTCCTGAAATATAACCCATATAGGCTAATATTACAGGCTCGTTAATAGTTATCCAGTATTTAACATTATCCTTAAAGTATGGAGCTACTTTTTTAACGAAGGAAGAGAAAAGGGAAGGGAATTGGTCGTTTTCAACACCTCCTTTGTTTTTGAGCCAGAGGGGAAGGGTGAAATGGTGTAGAGTTAATACAGGTTCTATGCCCTGGTTCTTTAGTTCTGCCAGCATCTCTACATAGTGCTCGATCTCTTTTTCTTCATATTTTCCTTCCTCTTTCTCTATCCTGGACCATTCAATGGAGAATCTATAAGCATTGTTGTTTAAGAATTTTATGAGTGAATAATCCTCTTTATACCTGTTGTAGTGGTCGCAGGCAGGGTGAGAGGAATCACCTGTTTTAATCTTCCCCAATTTTTCCCATTCCCACCAGTCATTGTAGAAATTACCTCCTTCTACCTGATGGCTGGCAGTGCCTGTTCCCCAAAGGAATTTTTTATGGTTTGGTTGCCTCATATTAACCTCCTAGGCTATTTTCTCCAGAAAAGTGTATTTAAGAAGATCATTATAAACAGGGAAATTTATTCTTCCTCCTTCAAATATGGTGGTGTTGCTTATAGAGGCAGCTACAGCTTTTTTACAGGCTTCTAAGAATGGTTGGCCTAAAGATAGGTGATAGATTAGTGTACCCAGAAGTGCATCACCAGCACCAATAGGGTTTAAAGGATGGATTTTCTTTTCACAATAAGAACGATATAACTTTTTCTTATGATAAACTAAAACCCCTTCTTCTCCAAGGGTAATTATCAGGTTACTAAGGTTGTAGTAGAAAGCAATTTTAACCATCTGGTTTTCTAAATCATTGTTTTTTATCGTAAATGTTTCACAAAATTCTTTCTGGTTTAACTTTAAAAAGTAGATACTTTTTAAGAGTAAGACATCAAGCAGAGGTTTACCGGTGATGTCTAAAAAAAGGTTAGCCTGAACTGGCTCAATTAGCCTGGGTAAATAGTTTTCCGGTAAACCATTAGGGATGCTGCCAGAAAAAGAAATATAATTATACTGCTGGCAGATTTCCTGGAAGAAAGATAGGTAGGATTCTGCAGAGTTATTGTCAATTTCTGGTCCTTCTTCATAAATCTCGGTAATAACTCCTTTGTCCTGGAGGATAATCAAGCAAATTCTACTTTCTCCCTCAATGGGGAAAAAATGGGGTTTAATTCCTTCCTGGGGTAAAGAATTTACAATATACCTTCCATTATAACCCCCGATGAAACCTGTTGCGGTTACACTCCCGCCAAAACTGGCTATACCCCTGGCGACATTGATGCCCTTCCCCCCAGGCAAAACTGATACCACTTTTATCCGGTTAAGGGAATTCTTTTTTAATTTTTTTAACTCTACTACTTTATCTATGGCAGGATTAAGGGTAACTGTTAGTATCATGCCTTCTTAAATACCTTGGTTTCATAGGGTTTAAATGCTCCAATTCTCTCGGTATGAAGTATGGGAATAAGGTTAGCTGGTAAATCCACTATAGCTGGTTCAAAAGAAAAGTTCACCCAGATAAAAATGTTTTCGCTGGTGGTTTTGCCTTCAAAATAAAAAATATTGTCGGAAACAGTTGATTTTTCAACTTTAAAATCTTTATAAGCCTGTAATTCCTGCAAAAGATCCAGGTATTCCTGTTCAATTAGGTCAATAGGGTCGGAAAAGGAAAAATATTGCGATAACAGATAATTGTTTATAATTATTGTTCTGTTCTGATGCCTGGTTAAATTGGTTTTTCTAAGATAAGCTACATCGGGGTCGTTCAGGAAATATGCTCCATCCAAAAATTGACGGGTCAAGGTATTATGCAGGGCATTATAAGCAGAAGGCATGGCTTCGTAGTGAAGCAGAACACCTAAGAAATCAACCCACTTGTTAGAAGTATCGGTACCTATTCTTAATATGTCGTAGGTTTTGGGAGACAACAGAAGGGGAGCACCACAACCCAGTAAAATCTCTTTACCTACCATCTCTCTCAGCGAGCTAATGCCCATATGTAAAATTTCATTTCTGGATAGATTTTTTTGGTAATGGTTACCCTTAACTAAGAGAGAGTAGAGAAAATCGCATTTAAAAAGGTTAAATCCGCATTTTTTCAGGTAATCAAACTTTTCAGTTAGGTAGGCTTTGACCTCTGGGTGGGTAATATCCAGTGTATAAAAGAAACCGCTCCACAAGGGGTTAAAACCTGCGGTTATTAGCTTTCCTCTTTCATTTTTCAGCAACCAATCCTTTTTCTCCTGGAAAATAAGGGATTTCTTTTCAACTACAAAGGGTGCAATCCAGATTCCTGGTTTTATACCAGCATCTTTTACCTGAGAAGCTATCTCTTTCAACCCACTGGGGAATTTTTTATTTTCCTTCCAATCTCCGATACTTTCCTGCCAGCCATCATCAATTTGAAAATAGTTTAGTTTAAAAGGAAGTTTTGATGTTTTTTTTAAGTTATCCAGAATGATTTTTTCATCTATTTTGTTGTAGTAATAGTACCAACTACACCAGGTAAACAATCTATCGAGCGAAGTGATATTTTTCCAGTTTAACCAATCAGTTAGCAGGTTTAACTCAAGTAGATTAGTTTTTCCTATAACCTCTTTACCTACCTCTATAATTATGCGTAACTCTTTTTTTTGAAAGTTATAGGTAAAGTGTGTCAAGGTCTTCTGGTTGTCTTTCGGAATGAAATATAGCTTATTTTCACCGCACCGAAGATAAGTAAAAAAATGGCTTAACGAACTACCGGTAGGAACTTTAATATACGATTCAGGGTCAAGGAAATGTTTCTTCAGGGGAGGGAAAATAGGATTGGTTTGCTTATCTGGAAGGCTTAATTCTTCAGAAGGAGACCAGGATTGAAAACCATTTTTATAAAAATAAACCTTGTTCACACAGGTAATTTTGAAACTAATGGCTATATTATCAATATATAAAGATTTTGCCGTGTTAGCGCTACCAAGGATGCGATTATCGTCAAGACTGAACTTAACCTTTATATTGGAGTCTTCATAAGATTCTTCAGTTGAAGTTATCTTTTTATCTTTAAGAAATATTTCCAGTCCCTGGAAATTGAGGGTAAAAGAATTAAGGCTGAGAGAGGTCATTTATTTGCTCTAATTCCTTGCGGGTATTCTCCATCAAGGTGTTCACCCTGAGGACATCTTTATTAAGAGTAAATATCAGGATAAAGAATAAAATGCCACAGGGTATCCAGAAAAGCACCGAGGTGTGCATAGCATAATCAAGTCCTTTGTAGGCTGAAAGCAACCCTCCTATCATAGGTCCAAAACCTGCGCCTATGGAATCAGTTAGATTGAAAATGGAAGAAATGCCACCGCGGTGTTCAGGTAAATTAACATTAGCTAACATTGCCAACACATTGGGACCAGCCGAGGAAATGAAAATAGCACCAAGGAAACCAAGAAGAGCAGGGAAGAGAATATAGCTAAAGGAAGGCTCTGGTGCAGCCGGCCAGTTTAAAGAAATTATCAAAGGAATGACCCCCAGGAACTGTGAAATACCACAAAAGATTGGAAGATAACTTCTATTTTTGGTATAGATCCAGTTTCCCATGATACCCCCGAAAAGGTTTCCAAATATCATTCCCATTCCGATTATCAATAACAAAATTGTGGCTAATTCTACAGAGAGGTTCTTAAACCTTACATAGAAAGTAATGAGAAAATAAGGTAAAACACCCCAGGCTACTGTACCGGGAATTCCCTGTAGAAATAGCCAAATATTGGAAGGAACTTTAAACAAATGTAGGTAATCCTGAAGTTTCATGGTGCGGGTATAATTCTTACCTCCCAGTATTAACTCTTTTAGAGCAGCTTCTCCTGCACCCCTTTTGGGTTCTTTTCCACCCACAAGAAGGGTAAGAGCAAAGAAGAAGTTTGGAACTGAAACAATGATGAAAGGGAGGCGCCATCCATAGGTAGGTCCCACAAAACCTGCTACCACCATGCCAACTAATACGCCCATACCTCCCATCATTTGATACCAGGCTTGAGCTCTCGGTCGTTGTTTCTCGGTAAATAAATCTCCTAATATGGAAAAGGCGATAGGCACCATAGCTCCAATTCCAATCCCGGTTAAAACCCTGAGCACCAAAAGCTGGGTGTAGTTGGTAGCAAAAGCTGTCAGTAAGCAGGGTATCTCACCAATAAGAATTGCTGAAATAAGTAATAGTTTTCGCGGATACTTGTCGCTAAGGTATCCCCAAATGAGGGTAACTACGGCTGCGACCAATGTAAAGGCAGAACCAACAAAACCAATTTCCTTATCTCCAATAGCAAATTCTTTCTGGATAAAGGGAATAACTGGTGACATAACCATCTGGTCGGCTCTTAAAATGAGAGCCATAAATATCAGAAAAACAAAGGTTCTTATAATACCTTTTTCAAAACTATAAATCTCATTAAGACCCATTCTTGCCAGAAAACGCATTTACTAATCCTCCTGAAAATATTTTAGATTTCTATACCTTTATATTGTAAGAGCGCTATTTGAGCTGCTCCTATAACCCCTGATTCAGTGCCCAAACCTGCTTTAATTATAAGACAGTTTTGAAAAGGGACTACCAAGGAGTACAACTGAGCTGTTTCCCGGATAACCGGAAAGAGAATATTTTCAACTTCGCTCAAACCTCCACCAATAATTATTTTTTCGGGATTTAAAATATTTATAAGGTAAGAAAGAACCTTTCCAGTGTACCGGGCTGATTCTGTCAGGGCTTCCAGGCACAGACGATCACCGTTTTCCGCCATTTCTACAATCAGAGAAGTGTTAATTTTACTTATATCTCCCTTAACCTTTTCTAAAATCATAGTATCTCTTTTCATTTTGATACCATAAAGTATATATTTTAAGATTGCTGAGCCTGAGGCTAATGATTCATAGCAACCTTTTTTACCACAACCACAGTCTGGACCAGCTGTTTGTAGGTTAATGTGGCCAATTTCACCTGCATGATTGGTAATTCCCCTATATACTTTACCATTAATAATTATGGCTCCTCCAATACCTGTTCCTAAAGTAAGGAATACGAAATCTTTAACACCTTTTCCCTCACCATAGAACATTTCACCGATTGCACCCATCTTAACATCGTTGTCTATGGTAGTTTCGATTCCAGTAAATTTATATAGGGTATACCGAAGTGGAAACCGTTTTAGAAAAGGAAGATTGGCAGATTCAATAGTGATGCCATTTTTATGGTCAATCAAACCTGCGCAGCCTACCCCAATACCACAAATGCGTGATGACATGGCTTTGTTTTCTTGAATTAACTTCTCAATTACTTCAAAAAGATTGTCAAGATTGTTACCAGTGGAAGTAGAGTATTGGTTTACAATAAGACCATCTTCATTCATCAAAATGCCTTTGATTTTAGTTCCGCCTAAATCTATTCCTATGTAAACCTCTCCCATATCTCTCCAGTTATAACAATAGGATTATAAAAAATTGAAAACTGTGCTCTTTAAGTATTTCTATTATTTATTATAATCTTTACTTGTCTATTTTTATAGTATATTCTATGAATACTTCTCCTCCC
>QLUP01000006.1 GCA_018725485.1 Candidatus Lithacetigena glycinireducens
GCTTAATTGGTGAAGTTATTGATGAGCTTGGTATACGAGAAAAAACAATTGGCGTGGCACCGATTGGCTGTGCTGTTTTTATATATGCTTATTTCAAAATTGATTTCGTAGTTACCCCTCATGGGAGAGCTCCAGCTGCAGCTACCGGAATAAAACGCTCTTCACCTTCTGACAGAATTGTTTTTACCTACCAGGGTGATGGTGATTTAGCATCAATTGGTATTGCAGAAATAATTCACGCTGCGAATAGAGGAGAAAACATCACCACAATATTTGTAAATAATGCTAATTATGGCATGACGGGGGGTCAATTAGCTCCTACCACCTTACTCGGTCAAAAAACTACTACCAGTCCCTATGGGAGAAAAATAGCTGTTGATGGTTATCCTTTTCATATTGCTGAATTAATGAGCAATTTTAAAGGTGTAGCTTATTCAGGAAGATTCGCAGTTTACGATCCTAAGAAGATACTTTCTGCCAGAAAGGCTATTAAAAAGGTGTTTATGAACCAGATAGAAGGAAAAGGATTTTCTATCGTTGAGTTATTGAGTAATTGCCCTACAAATTGGAGAGTTAACGTGTCTGACTCGGTCAAATTCGTCAAAGAAAATATGGAAACAGAGTTCCCCTTAGGTGTTTTTAAAGGAGGAGAATAGTGAATTACGAAATTATCATTTCTGGTTTTGGTGGTCAAGGGGTATTAATCTTTGGAGAAATCCTCAGTTATGGAGCTTTAAAAGAAAATAAATACATTGTTTGGTTTCCTGCTTATGGGCCTGAGCAAAGAGGGGGGACAGCGAGTTGTACTGTCGTAATAGGAGATGAAGAGGTAGCCTCACCTATATCTACAGATCCTGACATTGTTGTGGTCTTAAATCAACCATCTCTGGACAAGTTTGAACCCTGGGTCAAAAAAGGTGGTTTATTGATAATCAATAAAACCTTAACTACCAGAAAACCTATAAGAGACGATATAAAAACAATCGAAATAGACGCCCTTTCTTTAGCTCGAGAAGCAGGTGAAGAAAGAGCAGCCAACATTGTCCTGCTGGGCAGGTTAATAAAAGAAATACCGATACTGTCAATAGAAACTATCAAAAAAGTGATTAGCGAAATATTCTCACACCGAGGGGAAAAGGTAGTAGAAGCAAATATTGAAGCTTTACATTCGGGATGGAATTCAGGGGATTAAATACTGTAGAACAATGAAAATAATCTATAAGGGAAGGTTTTTACAGGTTGTTGAGAAAGAAGGGCATGAAATTGTCAATCTTCATTCAGCAGTGGCTATCATTCCCGAGTGTGAAGATAATGTTTTACTGATAAAGCATTACCGACCCTCTATTGGAAAAAGTTTATTAGAGTTACCTGCAGGTTGGGTGGAGGAGGGCGAGAGCCTGGAAAAAGCAGCCTTAAGGGAACTAAAAGAAGAAACTGGTTTTATATCTCAGGAGCTTGAATTTCTGGTATCTTTTTTTCCTTCTCCTGGATATACTTCTGAAAGTTTATCTGTTTTCATTGCCAGAAATTTAAAAAATGTTGGGGAAACTAACGAGATTGAAGAGTTAGTTTTCACCCCCAAAAATCAGATTAAAAACTTAATAAAAAATAAATCTATTATTGATGGTAAGACTCTGATTGGTTTAATGTATTACTTAGATTACAGAATTTAATTTTACTGATAAATGGGCAGCTATAAAGTATTAATAGTTGGTGCTGGGGCAATTGGTTGCACAATAGGGGTAAGACTGCAAAAGGCAGGCTACGATGTTTTTTTTACTTTACGAGATGATAAAGAACCCCAGGAAGTTGAAGTTTCTCTTTTTGAAAATAACCAAATAGAAACCATTTCATCTGAAAAGTTTAAAAATAATTCACAACTTACCAATGAGTTTGACTTAATTATTGTTACAGTAAAATCTTATGACACCCCGGTAATTATTGACCTGTTAAATAAAGCTGCCCAGCCTACAAGTTTGATTTTAACACTGCAAAATGGTATTGGCAATGAGGAGTATCTGGAAAATTATTTTAGCGAGAAACAGGTTATCGGGGGTACCATAACTACCTCAGTGAGCAAAAAAATGGGGAACCTCTTTTTGGAAGAAACCCGGGGAGGAATTGGAATCGCTACCAACAATCCACAGGTCAGGAAAATGTTTTTGGAGGCAGGGTACCGGGTAGCTGTTTATCATGATTATCATAGTTTAAAATGGAGTAAACTGCTTCTGAACATCTGGGGTAATGGAACTTCAGCTATCCTTGATATGGATGTTTCGCTCATATTTTCTGATAAAGATCTCTTTCACATCGAATATGGTATTTTTAAAGAAGCCCTCTGGGTTATTAAAGCCTTGAGAATACCATTAGTTAATTTACCAGGATACCCGGTTAAGTATATGAATATTCTTCCGTTTTTGGGAGAAAATATTGTTCAAAAGATATTTTTCAGGATTTTTTCCCGGGGTAGAGGGAGCAAAAAAACCTCTATCAGGTTGGATTTACTTTCAGAGAAAGGTAAAACTGAATCACCCTATCTTTTTGGTAAAGTTGCTCAATTTGGGAATCTATTAGGAGTATATACACCAGCGAGCAGGTTAGTTGATACAATTATTGGGTCTATTGCCAGAAAAGAAGTTGAATGGGATAGGTTTCGCGGGAAAAAGGATAATCTTATAAACTATTTTAAAAACATCCTTTTCTGAAGTTGATAAAGTTGTCTTATTTCTGAAACTGAGGTAGCATCTTCAGCTTTTTTGTCATCTCTTATCAGTCCTAAAACCCGGGGAAATCTTAAAGCATACCCCGCTTCCGTGTTGGTTTTACCGCAGGTATGAACGGGGCTCCGGGTTATTTCATCAGCTTGTACCACAATCACCGTTTTGGGTTCAACCCAAACATCTACTTCAATATCTGCATCTACTCGAGGATGTTTGTGAGCAAGGGAGGTTTTATCCATGACCTCTTTGAAATATACCCATTCTATATCTGTAGGACCGGTTCCGATTTTTCCTATAGTTTTAAACCTGTCTTCATCCTCATCATAAACTCCTACCAACATGGCACCAATTCCAAATCTTGTTCTTAAACCCTTACCTTTATAGTAACCGAGTAAAACAGCATCAATAGTGTCGCTTAACGATGCCTTATAACTTCTTTTAAGTTTAATCCAGTTGAAGTTTCTGGCACCAGCTGTATAAGGGGTGTCTAACCTTTTTGCTATAACACCTTCAAGACCTTGTTCCAACAAAGATGAAAGATATTCTTCAATTTTTCCAGGGCAATCTGTTGTTATTGCTGGTATTGCTTCCACAGTTTTTCCCGCAGAGATAGTTTTTAATAAAAGAAAACGTCTGTCCACATAACTTTTTTCAGTTATGTCCTCTCCATTAAGATACAAAAGGTCAAAAGCGAATAGTTTTAAAGGAAATCTGGTGGAAATTTCTTCGATATTATACTTCCTTTTTCTTTGAGCGGTCATTTGAAAGGGATAGAACTCACCCGTGTCAGGATTATAAGCTACAGCTTCTCCTTCTAAAATACAGCTATTTGCTTTGACCTGTACCAATAAACCTTCTACCAAATCTGGGAACATAGAAGTTGTATTTTCCATATTCCTGGAAAATATTTCAACTTTATCTCCCTTTAAATGAACCTGACAGCGAAACCCATCAAATTTAGGTTCAATAGAACATAAGCCGATTTTCTCAACTATTTCTGTACCGTTACTAAGTCTTTCAGCTAAAGCCACGCGGATGGGGTTGCCTACAGATATTTTAAAATTCTTAAGACCTTCAGGTCCATGCATTATAAACTCTTTGGCTACCAGACCTAAATCAGAAGAAAGGTTATAGGCTCTTTCAATAAGAGTCCTTAAGTTTTTATTTCCTCCGTAAGTATAGGATAAAGCGTCAAGAATAGTAGGGTCTCCCACACCCAATCTTAAGCCACCCAGAACAATTCTGATAATATACTTGGCTTCACTACCTCCGCTTTTACTCAATAAACTGCTTAATATTTCAACTTTCTTGGAAACGGCTCCTTCTCCAGATGATTGTGCAATCTGCAATAACGAACTATAAATATCCAGAACTGACATTTGATTAAGTGAAGAAGAAATGTATTTTTCTGCTACCTCTCCTAAATCTCCTGTTTCTTTGTACCATTCATTTACGATTTTTTTTGGTAGTGATAATGAGCTAGAGATAGCATTGATACATAATTTATCAGATACACCCATTTCTAAAGGTAAAAAGGTTGGAGCTAATCTCCCCTGTAAAAGGTATATCGCTTTTTCTATCTCCTCAGGAGAAATTATTTTAAACAATCGGCTGAGTATTTCTACCATCTGGTTTCTTTTGGTTGTTTCTTCCAGTTCCTTCAAGTAGGTTGAAAAATCATTAAATAACATAATTATTTAGTATGCCTGTCAGCTACATTAGAAGCACCGAAAGCATCGGGTTTGACTACTGCCAGAAATCCGTTACCCAAAACCATGCCTACAACATCTTTAATAATCTCTTTGGTTTCCGCTGAACCACCCACATCCAGGTGGATTTCCAGGCGGACTTCAGAAAGACCATTTTTGGATAAGTGGTAAGTTACCAGGCTGGCAACTTCCAGGCTCATAGTAGCTTCGTATAGAACTCTTTGTTTTAAGCTAAAAACTTTAGGTATTTCCTTTTTTCGGTAAAAATAGATAGCTCCAGCGCCAACTTTATGTACAATTACCGCTGTAACCAGATTTAAATTAATATCTAAAAAACTGTCAGTTCCGACAATAAAAACATAATTTCTCTCTTTTTCCTGTTCGATGAATTGGGTTATTTTATTAAATACCTCATTAATTTCGAGCTTCCCATGAGTCGGACTTATGAAATATTGTTGTTGGTCAGTCATTTTTTATTAATAAAAACCAGCAATTGTTTTATAGTTTCTTCATGCAACCCGTGCTCCATCAAGCAAGCATCTTTTTCCGCTATTTCCGAAGTTACACCCAGGTAAGTTAGAAAGTTGACCAGTAATCTATGCCTTTCAGCTACCTTTTTCCCCAGGTCGCTACCTTTATTGGTCAACTTTATAGATCCATAGGGGGGTTGGGTAACTAAATCTTCCTCTTTTAATTTTCCTAACATTTGAGATACAGCTGATTTACTAACTAAAAGTGTATCTGATAACCTGGAAACTGTTACCTGTCCTTCCTGGGATAATTGAAATATCGCTTCCAGGTAGTCTTCTGATGCCTTATCTTTATTCATTTTTTTATAGGCTGATTGCTGATATTTTATTAAAAATATCTATTTCCTGGGTGATAACTTTCGCTAATCGCTTAATCCCTTCAGTAATTGCAGTCTCGCCTACCTGGGAGAATGATAGTCTAATAGTATTTTTTCCTCTTCCTTCAACATGAAAAGCCGAACCAATTACATAGGCAACCTTAGCTTCAATTGCTTTCCAGAACATCTCATCTGCATTAAGGTACTCAGGGAGGGTGAGCCAAACGAAGTAACCACCGCTGGGTCGAGTATATTTAACTTCTGGTGGGAAGTATTTTTCAATTGCTTTAATCATGGTGTTTCGTTTACGAGCATACCTTGTTGCCATATACTCAACATGGGGTTTTAAATATCCCCTACGGCAGTATTCATAAGTAGCATACTGTCCGAGAGAGGTTGTGCAAAGGTCAGAGGACTGCTTGGCAATTACCACTTTTCTTACTAATGCTTTATTTCCCATAAACCAACCTAATCTTAAGCCAGGAAATAATATCTTCGAGAATGTTCTTAAATAAATCACCTTACCTTCAGTGTCCATACTCTTTATAGGAAGTATTTTATCTCCCTCGTAGATTAAATCACCATAAGGATTATCTTCAACCACTAACATGTTGTATTTTGAGGCTATTTCCAAAAGCCTAACCCTTCTTTCTAAGCTTAGGGTAACTCCAGCCGGGTTTTGAAAATTAGGTATCACATAAATAAATTTTGGTTTGATGTTTTTCTTCCCTAGATTTTGGCATATATTTTCTAATTCTTCAAGAATTATTCCTGATTCATCCATTGGAACAGATACAGGGTTTACCTGAAAGCCATAAAAAGCGGTTAAAGCACCAATATAAGATGGTTCTTCAACTAAAACAGTGTCACCAGGGTCGAGGAGAACTTTACAGAGTAAATCAAAGCCCTGCTGAGATCCTATTGTGATAATAATCTCATCCAGTTCTAATTTTACTTTTTCTTCTTCTTCCTCAAAATTTATTAACCATTCTCTTAATTCTTTTACTCCTTCAGTGCTCCCATATTGCAGAGCCTTGTCTGTTAAAGAACATAGAACATAATCCATAGCTTCAGTGAAATATTCTTTAGGAAAATATTGAGGATCAGGATAACCTCCTCCGAAAGAGATAATTGACGGATCAGAACCGTATTTAAGGATCTCTCGGATGGCTGATGGTTTAAAGCCTTCTACAGCTCTTTTGGAGAAAAAACTGTCTAAATCTAACATAAAGCCTCCTTATAAAATTATAAATCCCTCCTTACTGGTTTTGCCAGTTTGAGAGATTTTAATAATATGTAATGCTCCTTAAGCTAATGCCCATACTTTATTATTATATAACTAAAGGCGGACTTTTGGTTTATAGTTACTTATTCTTTCCTTTAAAATGAAGTATTTGTCTTGCTTCATCAGGAGTTGCTACCTCACGGCCAACAGATCTGCTAAAATTAGCTACTCTTTCCACGAGTTCAGCATTAGAGGTGGCCTTTAAACCTTTTTTCAAAAAAAGGTTATCTTCAAAACCAACTCTAACATTACCTCCCATCATGATTGATAATATAGCTAAAGGGTACTCCCACCTACCAATACCTGCTACAGTCCAGGTACACCCTGCAGGTAGTTGTTCAGAAAGGAATATAAGGTTTTTAAAGCTTGCAGGCATCCCCCCAGGTACCCCTAAAACAAAATCAAAATGCAGTGGCAGGGAAAGAAGGTTTTGGTTTACTAATTGAAGAGCATTTTGAATAAACCCGGTTTCAAAAACCTCAATTTCAGGAGTTATTCCTTTTTCTGACATGTAAGAAGCTAATTTTTTAATAAAAGACGGCGGGTTATAAAAAACTCCTTCTCCAAAATTAACCGTACCTGTGGTTAAGGTTGCCATTTCAGGACACAAAGTAAGAGGTTCCATTCTTTCTTCTTCGGTCATACCAACAGCTCCGCCAGTGGATACCTGAATGATTATATCGGGAACAAATTCCCTAATTTTTTGGATAACCTCTTTGAACCTCTTCGCTTTTTGCGTTGGTTGGCCAATTTCATCTCTTACATGCAGGTGGCAAATAGAAGCCCCAGCCTCTCGGGATTTATGCACTTCGAGGGCTATCTCTTCTGGAGTTATAGGCAAATAAGGGTGGTCTTCTTTACTTATTTCTGCCCCTACCGGAGCTACTGTAATGATTAATTTATCCATATCATCACTCCATTTATGTTTATTTACTTTTTTCTAATAACCTCCTGGCAATGAAAGATGCTACTTCAGAAGGTAAGCTGTGAGCTCCAAAACCACCATCGTAACCGAGTTCTAAGGCTAATTCCTTACTTAAATATGGACCTCCACAGATAAGAATAATATGGTCACGCAAGCCCGCCCCTTCAGTCAGTTCTACTAACTGGGTCAGGTTATGAATGTGGATATTCTTTTGGGTGACTACTTGAGAGACCAGGACAACATCAGCCTGTAAATCCATAATCTGCTCTAAAAGCAATTCAGGGAGAACCTGAGATCCCAGGTTGTGCACTTGAAAAACTGGATACCTTTCCAAGCCAACATCACCAGCATATCCTTTAGCACTTAAAATAGCATCTAATCCTACTGTGTGAGCATCTGAACCTATGGTAGCCCCTACAATAACAATTTTTCTATTAAATTTTTCATCTATTAATCTATTTATATCCCAAAAATCAATTATAGGTTCTTTTACTTCAGATATTTTTAGAGAGTCAATATCAATTTCATGAGAAAGGTTTCCGTAGATTATAAAAAAAGAGAAATCCTCACCTAAATCCTGGGTGAAAGTGATTTTAGGGTTAGCTATTCCCATTTTAAGGGCTAATTCCAGGGATGCTTTTTTACTTTTCTCACCGAGGGGAAGTGGCAATGAGAAGGAAATCTGAATTGCTCCATCATTGAAGGTATCTCCATAGGGTTTAATGAGCATTTTTTCTAATCCTCCGATTCACCGTTTACCTCACCTGGTAAAAGAGAAAGAAAAGGATTATAATAGGAACTGCTTTTGGTAAAAACCCCATCAAAACCCCTACCCATACTTTCAGGTCTTTTAATGGAAGCGAAAACCCCTTCTGATAGGGCATTAAACAGTCCTTTATCGTTGATAATCTTTAACAAAGCAACCGCCTTATTTAATACTGCTATAGCTCGTTTCCGAATTAAAGATGATTCCTTTAAAGAAAATTCACCTGATATGCTATGAGCCGCATTTTTAAAATATAAAGCATTTTCAATACTTAAAAATCTATCCTGAATAAAAGGAGTGTGTAAAGCCTCGGTAGGCATACCCAACAAGAGTATTTCCTGATTAGTTAGCACACCTACCAGGTTGAAAGCAGCGTTTAAAACTATACTACGAAAGATATTACCGGTCAGATAACGGGTTGGGGGCATATACTTAATAGGGGATTTGGGAAATAAATCTCTAACTAACCAGGCTTGTGCTAATTCGCCTAGAAAAGAGTCATCTTCCGAGGGGTCCATTTCAAAAGCATGTCCGAGCCCGATTAGACCGGGTTTTAAACCAGACTTCAGGGCAAGATAATAGTTAATAATCTGGGAAGCTGTTACTGTATGCGCCATTTCTCTGGCATCCACAGTTTTGATTAAATTGTCCTCGCCTGTAACGATTATTATCTCCCCAAAGGACAAAACTCGCCTGCTAAATTCCTGGTCAGTCAACGTCCTTAAGCTATTAATATCCCGAAAAAGTATGCCGTATATTGCGTCGTTAACCATTATGTCTAACCCCTCTATTAAACCCAGAGTGGCAATTTCAGGCATAGCCAAACCTGAGCAATAATTAACTAACCTGATATACCTGCCAGTTTTTTGGGAGACTTCGTCTAAAGCCTCCCGCATAACTGCAAAATTCTCCTGGGTAGCTGCAGTTCCACCGAAACCTTCTGTAGTAACGCCATGAGGAATATAATCGAGTAAACTTTGGGCAGTAGTTCTAATTACTGCGATAATATCAGCTCCTAACAAGGCAGCAGATTTCGCCTGTTTCACATCTTCATAGATATTTCCAGTGGCAACTATTACATATAAGTAAGGTTTCGTTCCTGAAGAAAGGGTATTAATGAAATTTACCCTTTCCTTCTTTTTATAATTAAGGTTTTCATAGGCTTTATTAGCAAGCTCATGACATAATATTTTTATTTCTTCATAATTACTAACCTCTATTAAGTCGTTAAGATTTATCTTACCTTCAGAAACCATTTCTACTGACTGTTGAGGATCCTTCCTTGTAATCTTGCACACCTGAGCTAAAACCATTAACGCACCATTTTCAATCAGGTTGGCTGATAGACATTTTTCTGTGAAAATATTAACCCAGGGGGTACCTTCCTGGTTAGCTCCCCTGATCCCCAGCATCCTTAAAGAAGCTCTCTCAATTGAAAGCGTAGATAGGTCTTTAATTTTGTTATGAACAGCAGAAGCGATCGATTTTCCTAAATATCTGGCTTCGTCTATTAAGTCCCTGGGTAGGTTCAAAAAACTTGAATCCTTAGGTGGATTACTCATTTTTATCCTTACGCTTTTTCCTTCTTTCCATTCTTTTAGTTCCTTCTGGAAGGAGTGAAGAAATATTCCCATTCATTATAGCTGCGACACCTTCTTTAGGATGGCTGTTAGCTTCTTCCTGGCAATAACTTATTCTGTTTCGAGGCTCAGGGTAAGAAAAAATTCCACCTTCATAATTCCTTAAAATCACCTTATCGTCTGTGAACGCCAGTACATATTGAGGTGAAACCGGGATTTTACCTCCACCTCCGGGAGCATCTATTATATAGTTAGGTACAGCAAAACCAGAGGTGTGACCTCTGAGGTGCTCGATAATTTTAATTCCTACACCAACAGAAGTCCTGAAATGTTCTATACCCTGCGATAAATCACACTGGTATAAATAATACGGCCTAACCCTGATTTTGACTAATTCATGTACAAGTTTTTCGTGTAGGTAAGGGCAATCGTTGATACCTTTTAAAAGTACTCCCTGGTTTCCTAAAGGGATACCAGCTTTTAAAAGAAGGTCTATACCCTCCTTCATACGAGGAGTAATCTCTTTTGGGTGGTTTACCTGAATATTCATCCATAAGGGGTGGTATTTTTCTAACATTTTTACATATGCGGGAGTGATTCTTTGTGGTAAAGTAACAGGTATTCTTGAGCCAATTCTTATAATCTCTACATGTTTTATATTTCTAAGCTCAGAAAGGATATACTCAAGAAAAGTATCATCAACTAACAGAGGGTCTCCTCCTGATAGAAGTACATCCCTGATGATAGTATTGTTTCTAATGTAGTTTAATGCCTGGTCAATCACATTTTTATTAGAGGTTTTATCAACTTTACCTACAAGTCTTCTTCGGGTGCAGTGTCGGCAATACATACCGCAAACATCGGTTATAAGCAGTAAAACTCTGTCAGGGTAACGGTGAGTGATGCCTTTAACAGGTGAATCCAGGTCCTCGGCTAAAGGATCAGCCAGATCAACCCTGGAAAACATTGTTTCTTCTATAGTAGGGACTGCTTGTTTTCTTATGGGGCATTCAGGGTCATCAGCATCCATCAGAGAAACCCAGTAAGGGGTAATTGCCATACGAAACATTTTAAGGGTTTCTCTTATACCATCCTTTTCTCTATTTGTCAGGTTAATTACTTTTTCCAGTTCTTCGAGAGTGGTGATTCGGTTTTTGATTTGCCATTTCCAATCTTCCCATTCTTCTCGAGTTACATCTTTATAATTTCTCACTTCTTACAGCTCCTTTACTCAAACATTTCAGAAAGTATTTTCCTTAACACCGGTTCTTTTCTAACAAGATCCAGTGCGTATTCAGCGTGATTATAACCGTATCCATTACCTATTATCATGGTAACATCCCTGCTGATGCCTTCAGCTCCCAGGGCTGCAGCAGTGAAGCTGGTAGCCATGCTGAAGAAATAAATAATACCTCCATCCCTGGCACTTACTATACTTGACATTTCAGTAAAAGGAACATTTACGACATTGATAACTACATCAGCCATGTTTCCTTTGGTAAGCTCTTTTACCTTCTCATAGGTAACCAGCGTGTTAGTAGCATCTTGAGTCCAAATATGGTCGGCATATCCGAGTTTCTCAACTCTTTTAGCGCTGACAGGCGAACCGCAAAGAGCCAAAATTTTCCCATTAGGTCCGATTTTTCTCCTGGCTTCAGCAATTGAAAGCAAACCAGATTTACCTCCTCCACCAATTACTACCACGGTATCACCCGGTTTTATCAGTCTACCTACCTGAATTGGAGCTCCAGCAACATCAAGAATAGCGAGAGCCAATATTTCTGAGAAATCAGCCGGAATACAGGCTAAATTGCCGCTTTCAAAGATAACTGCTTTACCTTCAACTTCAACCTGCGCTTTATCTATATGAACATTACCAATGCTTTCCAGAAATAAAGGGGTAAGGGTAAGAGATACCAGAGTAGCAACTTTGGAGCCAGGGTGTATGGGGAATTTATTTTTTACCTCTTCACCAATGTTAATAACTTCTCCCAGAAGCATTCCTCCTGAATTGGTCACGGGATTATGCATTTTACCTCTCTGGTTTACGATGTCAGATATCTGTTTTTTTATTATTTCCACATCACCCTGTGCCTGGTTTTTAAGTTGGGTGAAAGAGGCAGAATCAATATTTAACCGCTCTACCTCAATCAGGATTTCATTAGAAAATAGCTGTGCGAAATCATTATTTAGCTTAAAAGCAGCCTGGGGCAGAACACCCTGAGGTTCTATAACACGGTGCGTACCGAATGGATTAGCTTTACTCATTATTCTTACCTCCGAATAGTAATAAAACTTAAATCTCCTAAATTATTGATTGCTTCAGATGCTTTACTAAGAAGAAGCAAACGGTTGGTTTTGATTTTTTCATCTTCAGTAATTACCAATACCTTATCAAAAAATTGGTTGACTTTATTCCCAAGCAAAGAAAACAAATCAAGCCATTCTTCTAAAGGTGTTAGAGGAAGTTTATTGCCGATAAGTTGTATAGCTTCATATAGGGAAAATTCTTCTTCTTCTATCAAGATGTTTTTGGAAATAGGGGTTGTTAGATTAAGGTTTTGATTTTTAAGTATATTTTGGATCCTTTTATAAACTAAGACCAGGTCAATAAAAGAATCCTTTTCATAAACATTTTCCAAAAAAATAAGTTTTTTGAGTGACAATTTTAAATTTACCGGGAAGTAATTGCCTAATACTGCTTGCACTACATCATATCTATAACCTTCTTCTAACCAGAGGGCTTCTAATCTTTGCTGTAAAAATGTAAGTATTTCACTTACAATTGAACTTTGAACATCTACTCCCTGGGCGCGGTACTTTTCTATAAAACTATTAATAAAAGGAACAACATCAATTTGCTGGTCAATATTTATAAGGATTCTTATTAAACCAATTGCTATTCGCCTTAAACTGAAGGGGTCTTCAGAACCAGATGGTTTATACCCTGTGCAAAAAATTCCTGTTAAAGAGTCAATTCTATCCAGAATAGAGCACCATTTACCCATAGCTGTTTCTGGTAAATTATCAAAACCACTTTTAGGAAGGTAGTGTTCGAATAATGCTTGAGCTACTTGGTTGCTTTCTCTTTGTTCAAGAGCATAAACCTTGCTCATAATGCCTTCTAACTCGGGAAACTCTTTTACCACTTCAGAAGATTGTTCAAACTTTAACAGGGATAATGTTTTTTTGAATATAATTGGATCCACTTCTTTAATAAGGTGAGAACAGGTTATCGCGGTACTGACCAGTCTATTATTTTTATCGCCTAAAGAGCCTAATCCCTGGAAAAAAGCTATGTTTCTAAGATTGTTTTTCCAGGTATCCAGGGGTACTTTTATGTCTTCATGGAAGAAAAAATAAGCATCCCTTAATCTAGCAATGGCAACATGCTCATATCCTGAGATTATCTCCTTAGAGGCTTCAGGAGAGGGGTTGTTGGATATTACCACAAAAAAGGGTAATATACAATCTTTCTGATCGTAAAAAGGAAAAGCCCTGAGGTGATGTTTTATAGTTGCAATAATTAGTGGTTGTGGTAAGGTTAAAAACTCTTCAGGTATTCTACCAATTAAGGTTTTCGGATATTCAACCAGGTTGGTAACTTCATCCAATAATTCCTCATCTTTCTGCCAATGGGCTGAAAATTTCTGGGAAACTGAATTCAAACCTGACTCAATTAATTGCTTTCGTTCATCCCGATCTACTATTACAAATCCTTCTCTTAAGAGATGTTGATAATTTATTGAATTATTGATGGTGATCGCTTTCCCAAAAAACCTGTGTCCATATGATATCTTTTCCGAAGTTATGTTACCAATTTCAAATGGGATAACTTTATCATCCAGAAGGGCAACAATCCATCTTATTGGTCGGCTGAAGAAAATATTCGGGCAATCCCATCGCATAGCTTTAGTGGTTTTCAGAGAAAGAATTATGTCCGGTAAATGTTCTTTCAAAATATCTAAAGAATTCTGAGAATCTGTTTGCAAGGTAAGAAAAATATATTCTCGTCCTGAAATGTTTTTAATATTTATATTTTCCATGGAGGCTTTATTAGTTTTAATAAAACCCAATAAAGCTGAAGTTGGATTCCCCTGGTTGTCAAAAGCTACTTTTTTTGGAGGTCCTTTTAATTCGGTTAGCTGGATTGGAGAACAGGATGAAATATTTTGTATATAAACTGATAATCTACGGGGAGTACCCCAACAATCCAGTGCTTGATAGTCGAGCGAATACTTATTAAGCAGAGTATCTAAACTGGATTTTAAACTGACCAGGCTTTTTTTGATAAAAGATGAAGGTAGTTCTTCACAACCGATTTCCAAAAGAAAATTCATCTTAAACCCCTCTTTATTAACGGAAACCCCATAGATTTTCGTTTTTCAATATATTTAACTGCACAAGTCCGAGCCAGAGATCGGACCCTTAATATATATTTTTGCCTGTCTGTGGGGCTTAAAACTCTTCTAGAATCCAGGAGGTTAAAGAGATGTGAATTTTTTAGCACATAATCATAAGCGGGTAAAACCAGATCTTTCTCCAGTAGCAACCTGGCTTCTTCTTCATACTTATTAAACCATTCTATTAGTTTATCTACAGTGGCATATTCAAAAGCATAGTAACATTGCTCTACTTCGTATTGGTGGCGAATATCTCCATAAGTCAATTCGCTATTCCACGGGATATCATAAACATTAGATTTTTTACACAGGCTCATAGTTATCCTCTCCAGTCCATAGGTTAGTTCTAAGGACACAGGGAATAGATCTATTCCCCCAGCTTGCTGAAAATAGGTAAATTGGGTAACTTCCTGGCCATCAAGCCAAACCTCCCAACCGACACCCCATGCTCCCAGGGTTGGGGACTCCCAATCATCTTCCACGAATCGAATATCGTGCTCCCTTCCAGATATACCAAGGGTTTCCAGGCTTTTCAAATATACACCCTGAGGGTCAGGGTGAGATGGTTTGATTATAACCTGGTATTGATGATGTTGATAAAGCCTGTTGGGGTTTTCACCATACCGCCCATCAGTAGGCCTCCTGCTGGGTTGAACATAAGCTACTTTCCATGGCTCAGGGCCAAGTACCCTGAGAAATGTGGAAGGAGACATAGTACCTGCGCCTACTTCAATATCGTATGGGTGTTCGATAATACAACCTTCATTAGCCCAAAACTCATTAAGTTTCATGACGACTTCTTGAAAATTCATGTTTGTATCTGCTCTATTACTTTAGTAGAATATAACTTGCTTTCAAATACATATTCATAATAATCAATTATGGCTGAAAAAAGATTTTGCTTAATAATAAATGAATCGTTAATATCGTTTAGATCTATGCTATTTAGCATATCAAGCATATCAAAATCATTGTTATCCAGAAGTACCAACCCTGAAGAAGGAAAACAATTACTGCATACATAACCACCATCCGAATAACTCAAATAACCATGTGTTCTGTGAGAACTACATCTCTGACATTTATTATAAACTGGATAATATCCACTAATGCGAACCACTTTTAGCAGAAAAGCCAAACATATTGCATCAGCTGGTCGAAACTCATTTAGTAACTTCAGGCTTTTGGTTAAGAGGTTATATAACTGCAGGTTTTTCTCTCCTGGAAGTACTGCTTTATATACCGACTCCAGGAGTAAGGATGCCTTACACCAGAGTCCTAAATCTTTATATATGTTTGAAGGTATCCAGCTTAATTCGCAATCAATAAGTGTATAACCCCGTCTGTGGTAAACCAGGCTTTGAATAATTGACCCTTTTTCTAATCTACTTCCCCATTTTTTTCCTTTGGCGTTAACATTTATCAAGCCAAAATCTCTGGTATACAGAGAAATAATTTTATCCCTTTCCTTTAGTTGTTCATCTTTCAGGACCACCCCTTCGATTTTATTTATTGGCATAATTAATTCTTGTTATATACTCATCAACAATTTTATGAGAAGAACTTGACCCTATCCTGTGGACACCTGCTTTGATATAAATTAGGGCATCATCCAGGCTTCGTACCCCACCAGAAGCTTTAACTTTTAGATGAGGAGAGGCTATGCTCAAAAGGAATTTAATATCGTCAATAGTGGCTCCACCAGGACCAAAACCAGTAGATGTTTTAACGAAATCCACCCCTTCTTCTCTTAATATGTTAACTATCTCTCTCATCTCCTCCCTGTTTAAATAGCAGGTTTCGATTATCACCTTCAGTATATGCCCAGGTGACACATTTCTAACATTTTTAATTTCATTTTTTAAGTAGGAAATATTTTTATCTTTTAAAAAACCAATATTAATAACCATATCAATTTCATCGCATCCAGCTTTTATTAAAGCTTCTGTTTCGCTCACTTTAGTTTCTAATAAATTAGCTCCTAAAGGAAAACCAACCACTGAGCATACTTTAACCTGGGAACCTTTAAGGGTGTTTAATACCATGGGAACATGGCAGGGATGAACACATAAGGAGTAAAAGTTATAACTAATACCTTGTTGGCAGAGTTTTTCAATATCCTCCCTGGTTGCATCAGGTTTAAGAAGAGTATGGTCGAAGAATAAAGATAATTCTTTAGGAGTCATCATTAGCTTCTTATCGTATTTACGATTTTTATAAACTCCTCAGGTTTAAGGCTTGCCCCTCCAACGAGACATCCATTGACCACATCGAGAGATACTATCGCGGGGGTAATTTTACTATCAATACTTCCACCATAAACTATTTTAATATTGCTATCATTAACCCAGGACTGTTTAAGAAACAGGGATAAAATAAAACTATGTGATTCTTTGATTTCTTCAATAGTGGCATTTACCCCGGTACCGATTGCCCATACCGGTTCATAAGCAACTACTATTTCTTTATTTATAAAGTTTTGGTAGGTCTTTAAAATGGGTTTCATCTGGTTTGCCAGAACAGAAAAGGTTTTTCCGGATTTTCTTTCTTCCAGGGTTTCTCCAACGCATACAATAGGAATAATATTTTCAGAAAAAGCTTTATGTAATTTATTAGCGATAATCTGTGAATTTTCTTTAAAATATTTTCGTCTTTCTGAGTGGCCTATTAATACATAAGTGCTCCCGGTATCTTTTATCATTAAAGCAGATATTTCACCGGTGAATGCACCCTTACTTTCATAATAAAAATTTTGTGCTCCCCATTTTAAATTGGTAGCTTTTAATATCTCTTTTATGAGATATAGTAAAGTAAAAGGCGGAAGAAATACTACATCGTTTACAGGTTTTGTTTGGTTATATAAAGGTAGAAATATATTAAAATAGCTAACTAAATCGGCATAAGCATTGTTCATTTTCCAGTTAGCGATGAATAAAAGATTATTTTCCATTATTTTTTAGCTCTTTAGCTTAAAAGCCATGGGTAATAATTCTTTTAAAGAATAAATATTGATACTGTCTCCAGAATCAAGGATAACGATAAAGTCTGGGTTAAACTCCTCCATAACCTGCCTGCAAGCTCCGCAGGGGTAAGGGATATCCTCTCCCTGGGCAGATATGGCAATAGCTTCCAGGTCTATATTACCCTGGGACAGGGCATTGAAAATGGCATTTCTTTCTGCGCACACTGTCAATCCAAAAGAGGCGTTTTCAACATTAACTCCAATAAATATTTCTCCACTTCTGGTAAGCACCGCTGCACCAACCTGATAGTGGGAATAGGGAGCATAAGCATTATGCTTAGCTTTTCTGGCTTTTCCTACCAGGTGGGAATATTTATCATTAATCAGCATTTTTGGAAAATATCTCCTTAACTAATTCTAATAATTTTACCCCTGATTTGATTGGGACTTTGATATATAACCCATTGTTCTTAACGATAACCTGAACCTTACATGAAAGTTTTGATTTAAAGAAGTTTTCCAGGAATATATCTCTACTCTTAGCGTGCTTATTCTCGGTTTTGTTATTATTTCTTATCTCTAACATCTTCAGATAATTTTCGGTTTCCCTGATACTCATGCCTTTTTCGGCTATTTTTTTTGCCAGGTTTAAGCATAGAGGTTCCGGGAGTGAAGCTAAAATTTTAGCATGACTAAAAGAGAGTACTCCCTTTTGTATTAAAGATTGAACTTCTTCAGGTAAGCTTAGCATCCTTATAAGGTTGGCGACCTGAGAGCGACTAATTCCAAGTTTATAAGAAGCTTCTTCCTGAGTTATCTTTTTTATATCAAGTACCTTTTTTAAGGCTTCAGCGATTTCTATAGGTGTCAACTCTTCACGATGGATATTTTCTATTAAAGATATTTCCATAACAGCATCGTCGGGAATGTCTCTAACGATTGCTTTTATAGACTTATATCCTGCTTCTCTAGCCGCTTTCAATCTTCTTTCACCAGCAATCAGTTCGTAACTTTTTCCGATAGACCTTACTACAATGGGTTGTATTAAACCAGTTGATTGAATTGATTGAACCAGTAATTCAAGGGTTTCTGGCTGAATGTTTTTCCGTGGTTGCCAGGGAGAAGGACGGATATCATCAATAGGAATTTCGGATAATTCATCTTCTACAGAAGGAATCAGAATACTTATACCTCTACCTAACTTTTTATTCAAGGTTTATCACCTCCCGGGCTAACTGCTGGTAAGCTATGGCACCTTTTGACTCAGGAGCATAATAAGCTATTGGTTTACCAAAACTTGGAGCTTCACTTAATCTTACGCTTCTGGGTATGATACTGCTAAAAACCCTACCGGGAAAATACGATTTAACTTCTTCAGCAACCTGCCGTGATAAAGAGGTTCTATGATTATACATCGTTAAAAGAACGCGCCAGATTTCAATTGCAGGGTTAAGGTATTTTTTTATACGTTTAACAGTATTTAGAAGCTGACCAACCCCTTCCAGAGCATAGTACTCGCACTGAATAGGAACCAGGATTCTGTCACCCGCGACCATGGAGTTGATAGCCAACAAGCTCAGAGAGGGGGGACAATCAATAAAAATAAAATCAAAGTTATTTGATTCATCTTTGAGAGGTTCCCTCAACCTTGTTTCCCTGGAAATAAATGAAACTAACTCAAGGTCGGCTGCAACCAGGTCTATATGTGAAGGAACAATTTGCAGATTATCAATATCAGTGTTAATAAGGGTATCTTTTAGAGGAGTTTCGTTAATAATTAAGTCGTAAGTGCTTTTCGCCACCTTATGCTTGTCTATGCCCAAACCACTGGTTGCGTTTGCCTGGGGATCAGCATCGATAACCAACACCCTTCTTCCTTCACGCGCCAGGTAGGTGCTTAAATTAATAACTGTGGTAGTTTTACCCACACCACCTTTTTGATTAGCAACCGATATAATCACTCAAATATCTCCTTTTTTTGTTTCCTCAAGGAAGCAAGTTTATGTGAAATCTTATTTATTATAGCAAAAAGTTATTATTTTTCTAAATTATTTCATGGTATAATACATCAAGGTTTTACATTTCAGGGAAGACCGGTAGAAAGCCGGCGCTGTCCCGCAACTGTAACTGGAGAGTACGAGAGAAGATTGCCACTGGGATATTTTCCTGGGAAGGTTCTCTCAAACTGTGACCCAGAAGCCAGGAGACCTGAGGTGAAACTTCATATCTTTTACCTTCTCGAGGTAGGAAGGAAAGGTTTCTTTGGAATCAAAGAGAATTTCTCTCCACTCCCGAAGCAAGGAAACACTATTTGTTTAAGGAGGAAGAAAAATGTTAAGTAATGTTATTAAAGCGTTTAAAGCAAGACTTTTTTTAGTTTCACTTCTATCAGTTTCATTGTTATTTTCAATTGCCTATGGAAGCACTACGGTGAAGATTATTGATGATATTGGTAGAAGCGTTGAAGTTAAATTACCCGTAAGAAGGGTTATTTCTATTCAACCTTCAGCTACAGAAATAATTTTTGCCCTGGGAGCTCAAAAAAAACTTGTAGGTAGAACAGACTTTTGTGATTACCCTGAGGGAGTTAAGTCTATTCCTTCAATAGGAGGGCTGTCAAATCCAAGTCCTGATAAAATAATTGTTTCCAGACCTCAATTGATACTTACCAGCACCATGTTCCCTAAAGCTATGGCAAAACCACTTATGAGAGCTTATCCTGTAATAGTTTTGGAGCCTAAGGATTTAATGGGGGTGTACAATAACATATTAACCCTCGGAAGGATTCTCCAAAAACAGAAAGAAGCTGAAGATCTTATTGCCTCAATGGATGCTCTAAGAAGACCTATTGAGGCATATTTCCAAAACTATTTAAACAGACCATCCGTTTTGACACTTGTCTGGCATAACCCCTTGATTACTGTTGGACCAACATCTTTTATAGCTTCCGTGATTGAAATAGGTGGAGGGAGAAATTATATTCAAAAAGATATTGGTGCGTATCCGATAATCTCTCCAGAATCGCTCTTGCTTGATGAACCTGACATTATTCTTTATCCTACCAAATCGATGGGTATTGATCCTGCTTTCTTGAATCAACCCCCCTTTAAGAACCTTAAAGCGGTTAAAACCGGCAGAGTTTTTCCTTTTGACGATGATCTTTTGTTCAGGCCAGGCCCAAGGATTATACAAGGTATGTTGGAAGTTTCCAAATCTATCGATCCTTCTCTAAAAAAAACTTCTATCTTTGCTCTATCTACGGTTAAAAACACGCTTTTTAAGGACGGCAATATATTTAATTTAACAGTGAATATGAAAAACATAAATGGAAGGATTTATGTATCAAAAGAGACAATGGACCTATTAATTAAAAATATTGCGAGAGAAATCAAAGTAAAAGACCAAAATAGGGGGATAGTCATCTTTAAAGATGGAAAATCATTGGCAATTAATTTAGTTGGTGGACTATTTCCTTTAAGGCACACCCTGGAATCTCTGGGTGGCAAGATTTACTGGAACAACCAATATAAAGAGGTATATATGTTTTTAAAATGAATTCAATTGGCAGGTCAAAATTTATCATTGTATCTATTCTTTTTAGTCTTGCAGGGATAGCTATATTTATTTCTATGCAACTGGGGGCGGTATATATATCGCCCCCCACATTATTTTCTTTTTTGCAGGGAAAGATTTCCGAACCAAATATTAATCTACTCGTTAACTTGAGAACAGCCCGGGTCCTATCGGCTTTTTTATCGGGATGCATTTTATCATTATCAGGACTTCTTTATCAGACAGTATTTCAAAACCCGTTGGTTGACGCTTATGTCTTAGGTGTTGCCTCAGGGGCGGTTTTTGGGGGGATGTTATCTATGAGATTGGGAATTATGAATCCCTGGCCCGGGGCTTTTGCTGGTGCTGTTATGGCAACCACACTTACCTTAATATTGGGTAAACAAAACGGGGGACTGTCTATCATAAAAACTCTACTTGGTGGAGTGGTAGTTGGTTCGGTTCTCTCAGCTGCCTCAACCTTTTTGTTGATAACCTGGAAAGGTCCGCTTTATGGTGGTATATTCTGGCATCTTGGCAATTTCGCTAACGCCTCTCGGAGAGGATTAATTGAGTTAGGGGTTGTATCTTTTGTTTTTCTCTTGACCTTTATTTTATTCCATAGAAGTTTGGATATCTTACTTCTTGGTGAGGAAGAAGCGGCAAGTTTGGGTCTAAGAGTGGGTAAGTTCAGGTTGATAGTACTGGTTTTATCAGCCCTTGCTGTTTCTTATATTTCTTCTCGTTTTGGGCTTTTAGGGTTCGTGGGATTGATAGCCCCTCATGTAGCTCGCTTATTGGTTGGGCCATTACATAACCTTTTACTGCCCACAGCATTTTTGTTTGGGGGGATTTTGCTTGTTTCCTCAGAAACAATTGCCAGAAGCGTTTTTGCCCCTGTAGAAATTCCAGTGGGAATTATTACGGTTTTACTTGGAGGTCCCTTCTTTCTTTACCTTCTGGGAAGAAGGGTTGGTGGAAAATGATTAATACTGATCATCTCACCTTTTATTACCAGGGGAATAAGACTGTACTAAAGAATTTAGACTTGATTATTGCTGAACAAAAGGGAATCGTGGGAGTTATTGGAGAGAATGGAAGCGGTAAATCAACATTGTTGAAATTATTTGCCCGGATATTAAAACCCATTGAAGGTAAAATTTATATTGATGGATTTAACTACCTGAAGTTTACTCAGAGAGATTTTTCCAGGTTGGTAAGTTTTTTAGGACCTGGAAACCACCTTGATCTCGCCATCCCGGTATTAGAACTTATTAAGTTTGGAAGATACACCTATCTGCCATTTCTATCCCCCTTAACTAAAGAAGATCTAAGAATAATTGATTGGGCTATAGATATGGTCGATATGAGATTGCATATAAGTAGAAAGCTCACCGAGCTAAGTTCAGGTGAAAAACAGAGAGCCCGTTTGGCAATGTCTCTGGCTCAAAATACTAGAATTATTCTTTTGGATGAACCCACAACTTTTCTTGACCCGAGGCACTGGGTAAAAATCATGGAGGTTTTGAAAGAAGTAGCGAAAGAAAAACTTGTTCTTATTGCTTCTCATGATCTTAATTTTCTTAAGTTATCCGCCAATTATCTTTTTTGTTTAAAGGAAGGACAGGTAATCTACCATGGACTATCGAGGAACTTTTGGGATTCATCCCACTTTGTTGATGTTTTTGGAGTTGATTCTCAGAAGCTCAAATCAAATTAAACACCCTTTCAAAATCATTTATAAGGTCATCAGTAT
>QLUP01000060.1 GCA_018725485.1 Candidatus Lithacetigena glycinireducens
ACATATACTTCTCTTTCTAAATCTATCCAGATTGATGTCCCCGTATAACCGGTATGTCCAATAGTTCGGGGTGAAAAAAGGTCTCCAGAAGAAGATAATCTTCGGCTTCTCATATCCCATCCCAGTCCCCGGTTCTCGTTAAGAGTCGAAGTATGAGACCTGGTCATCTCCTCCGCTACTTCCCTGGATAAGATAACTGTTTTTTGGTATTTACCCTTATTGAGAAACAGTCTTGCCAGTATGCTTAAATCATTAGCATCAGAGAAAAGACCTGCATTTCCCGAAACACCTCCCAGAAAACGGGCATTGGGGTCATGTACTATTCCTTTAAGGAGCTGTCCGTTTATAATTTCCGTAGGGGCAATCGATTGCTTTTTTAAGTTATCGGGATTAAAAAAACTGTTTTCCAACTGTAGGGGTTTAGCAATTTCCTCCTTAAATAACACAGCCAGGTTTTTTTGAGTAACTTTTTCTAAAATTTCTGCTAATAAAATAAACCCCAGGCAGCTGTACCTTACTCGTGAGAATGGTGGTGATAACAGGGGTTTCTCTATTATTTTATTTATGGCCTCCTCTCTTGATTGACTTCCAGTATAAATATCTCCCCAGGGAGCAATACCCGAAGTGTGGGTTAATAAATGAAAAAAGGTCACTTTACTTTTGTATGGGCCATTAAACTCGGGCATAAAGATGTTAACTTTATCATCCAGCCTGAAAAGACCCTTTTCCAACAAAATCATAGTTATTAATGCTGTTGCTAATGGTTTGGTCATAGAAGCTATATCGTAGATGGTGTTGGTTTCATTTTCTACAGACTCCGGAATGGTTGACCTGTTTCCAAAAGATAAAAACAATGGTATTTCATTAGCTTTCCCCACCAGAAGAACTCCTCCGGGAAAAACCCCTTCCCTTATACCACTCTGGATAAGGTTTAACAGGGAATTTACCGGTAGATGTTCACCAGTAATAAAGTTGAAGGATGTAGTATTATTCATATTCCTGGAGCCGGTGGAGGGACTTGAACCCCCAACCTGCTGATTACGATTCAGCTGCTCTACCATTGAGCCACACCGGCATTCTAAATTTTACCATTTAATGATATATAATTATGATGTTTGTTGCTTATTTTAACTGGAGGAAGCTTTAAAATGGAATGCCATATTAAAGAAAATATAGAAAAATGCTCCTGTTCGTATAATAACTGCTCTCGCAGAGGTAAATGTTGCGAATGTATTTCCTATCATTGGTCTAAAAAACAGTTACCAGGTTGTTTATTCCCCGCTGAAGCTGAAAAAAGTTACAACCGGACCCTGAAATATTTTTTGGAAGTTTATGGAAAGGAAGTTTAGAAATACTTCAACCCTGCAGTTTAATAATTTACCCATTTTTTAGGAGGTTTTTATGCAACCCATAGGTGTAGTACAATTTGGTCTCGGTCCAATAGGAAAAGGGGTAGCCCGAATAATTTGTGAAAAAAAGGAGTTAGCCCTTGTTGGTGGCGTAGACACCAATCCCCAATATATTGGTAAAGACCTTGGTGATCTTATAGGCGTAGGTCCTCTTGGGGTACCAGTAAAGGGTAGTTTATCTGAGCTTCCCCTGGATAAAGTGCAGGTGGTAGTTCATACTACTCAATCATACATTCCTCAGATTTATTCTCAATTAGAAGAAATAATTAAACTAAAACTCCATGTTGTTTCCACTACCGAAGAGTTATCTTTTCCTTTTATTAAAAACAAGGAAATGGTAAACAATCTTAATAATTTAGCTGTGGAAAACAAGGTAAGTGTCCTGGGAACAGGGGTTAACCCCGGCTTTCTTATGGATTCTCTTCCACTCTTTTTAACTTCAGTATTAAAAAAGGTTTATAAAATCAGGGTTTTAAGGCTGATGGACGCAGCTAAAAGGAGAGGTCCTTTCCAGGTTAAGATCGGTTCGGGATTATCAATTGAAGAATTTAAAAGAAGGGTTAGTGAAGGTACCCTCGGACATGTTGGTTTAGAAGAATCCGTATATTTCGTAGCCACCTCTTTAGGTATGAAAGTAGCCAGATACACTGAGACTATTGACCCGGTAACTACTGATGCCTTCATTAAAACTGACCATGTTGAAGTAGAGCCTGGTAAAGTAAGGGGTTTATACCAGGTTGGCACTGCCCTGGATGAGGAAGGGAAAGAGCTTATAAAGCTTGAATTCAACGCTTTTCTTAATGCTATGGATCCACACGATTTGATTGAAATTACCGGTGAACCCTCCCTTAAAGTGCTTATCCCCGGTGGAACACCCGGCGACATTGCTACTACCTCTATCGCAGTCAATTGCATTCCCAAAGTACTAAGCGCTCCCCGGGGTTTAATCACTATGAAAGACATTGCGCTCAGTCATAATATTGGGAGTTTTTAAACCCTGGAGGTAACTATGAAAGCCCTTATTAAAAGTAGTTTCGAACCGGGAGTTACTCTAATGGAGGTAGAAAAACCCGTTCCCTCCAAAAATGAAGCCCTAATAAAAGTTAAATACAGTTCTATCTGTGGCACCGATTTACACATCTATAAGTCAGATGCCTGGGCTCGTAGCAGGATAAAACCTCCCTTGATTACCGGTCACGAAATGGGTGGTACAGTGGTGGAAATAGGAAGCAGAGTGAGTCTGGTTAAAGTCGGGGATAAAGTAGCTGTTGAGACCCATATTGTTGACTGGTCCTGCGCAGAATGTCGCCAAGGAAAACCTCACTTATGCAGTTCAACCAGGATTCTGGGCATAGACTGTAATGGGTCCTTCGCTGAATTCGTAACCATTCCAGAAACTAATTTGATAGTAAACTCTCCTTTAGTACCTGATGAATTCCTACCCCTGGAAGAACCGCTGGGAAATTCGGTTCATGCAGCCACCATAACCCAGGTTTCTGGAAAGAATGTGCTGGTTGTAGGTTGTGGCCCACTGGGTCTTTTACTTCTCTCGGTTTTGAAATGTTATGGAGCTTCCCGGGTAATAGTTTCTGAACTTAATGACTACCGTATCGACCTGGCCAAGAAATTAGGAGCGGATTTAGTGATAAAACCCTATGAACTTAACCTGGTAAACGCTGTAAAAGAAGCCACCCGGGGAGAAGGTGTGGATGTATCTTTTGACATGTCAGGACACCCCCTGGGAATAAGCGATGCACTTAAGGCTCTTAAACCAGGTGGACATATGATCTTTTTTGGTTTACCAACTTCTGATATTCCTCTTAATATTGCTGATGATGTAATATTCAAAGGTATAACCTTACACGGGGTTATCGGTCGCCAGATGTTTGCCACCTGGTATGAAGTTTTAAACCTCATCGAAAATAAAAAAATAGATTTATTCCCCATTATTACCCATAGATTCCCCCTATCGGAAATCGATAAAGCTATGGAAGTTATGTCTCAGGGAAAATCGGGCAAGATAATCCTTAATCCTGAACTTTAACAGTTAATGAATGGGGGTAGTGCTTAAATAATTTTTAGAACAACCTAAGGGAGGTTTAGTAATATGAAAAAATTCCTGGAAATGATCCTTATGGATAACTTGAGACAGTTAGAAGAAGAAAACCTTTTAACTTACCTCAAAGTGCTTTCTTCTCCCCAGGGTCCCTGGGTTAATATCGGTGAGAAACGACTCTTAAACCTATCTTCCAATAATTACCTCGGTTTTAACACTCACCCACTTATGGTTAAATCGGCTATTGAAGCCACTGAAAGGTGGGGAGTTGGTTCTGGAGCTGTAAGAACCATTGCTGGTACTTTGCAGTTGCATATGGATCTGGAAAACGAATTAGCCCATTTTAAGCAGGTTGAATCAACTTTAGTATTCCAATCTGGTTATGCTACCAACCTGGGTGTTATTCAAGCGATGCTATCAGAAAATGATGTCATCGTTTCAGACTCTCTTAACCATGCTTCTATCATAGATGGTGCCAGGCTTTCCCGGGCTAAAACATTAGTTTATCAGCATACTGATATGAACAGTCTTGAAGAAAAATTGACTGAAGCACAAACCCTCAAACCTGGAAAAGTTTTACTGGTGACCGATGGGGTTTTCAGTATGGATGGAGATATTGCCCCTCTTCCGGATATTGTTAAACTTGCGGATAGGTTTGAAGCCATCTTAATGGTTGATGATGCCCATTCCTCAGGAGTTTTGGGTAGAAACGGCAGGGGTTCTGTTGACCACTTCAACCTTCATGGCAGCGTGGACATACAGATAGGAACACTATCCAAAGCACTGGGAACTATGGGTGGTTATGTAGCCAGCAGCAGTTCCTTAGTAAAATATCTTATACAGAGAGGAAGACCATTGTTGTTTTCTACCTCCCACCCTCCTGGAGTAGTGGCTGCCACCCTTACCGCCTTGGAAATACTTAAGTCACCTGAAGGTGAACACCTGATAAACACACTCTGGGAAAATACCACTTACTATAAAGGAAAACTCGCAAAAATGGGATTTAACACTGGTATTTCTCAAACCCCCATAACCCCTATAATTACAGGAGAGGCCAGTGTTGCCCGCGAATTCAGTCAAAACCTATTCCAGGAAGGAGTTTTTGCTCAAAGTATAACCTTTCCCACGGTTCCCAGGGGAAAAGCCCGCGTGAGAACAATTGTAACTGCTACTCATTCACGCGAAGACCTTGATTTCGCTCTGACTAAAATGGAAATTGTAGGTAAAAAATTAGGAATCATTTAACCTATGATTGAGCCTACAACTTTTTCGGGTCTAAAAGCCCTGATGGCTTTTTATAACCTGGCTCCCAAAAAGAGAAAAGGGCAAAACTTTCTCGTTGATAATAACATCGCCAAAAAACTTTGCTTTTCCCTGAACCTTTCAGAAAAAGAGCCAGTACTGGAAATAGGTGGTGGGTTTCTATCCCTGAGTTTTCCTCTTCTTAAAGCAGGTTATAATTTAACTACTATTGAATATGACAGCTCTTTTTTACCCTGGTACCTGGAAGTTAAGAACCATTACCCCAACTTTAATTACCTTATAGGAGATATAAGGAAAATGTTGCCTGATATCTCTGCTTTTTTTGCCAACCAAATACCCACTCGTGTTATTGGTAATCTTCCTTATTATTTGACTTCTCACCTGCTGTTCCTTTTCTTGCCCGGAAAGTGGTGGAAAGAAGCCATCTTCACCATCCAGAAGGAAGTTGCAGACCGGCTTATGACCCCTCCTGGATCTAAACAGCGCTCCCCTTTAACCCTGATGAGAGAAGAGTATGTTAACATAAAAGTTGTTGCTGACTTGCCCCCTCAGGTATTTTACCCCCCTCCGGGGGTAAATTCCAGGGCTATTTTCTTGCAACGCAAGCTGGAATATAACCTTTCAGAAGAAGAAGATAATTATTTAAGAAAAGTGATTTACCTTAGTTTTTCTAAAAAAAGAAAAACAGTTCTAAACAGCCTATCTTTGTCTTCCCTGGGGCTGAAAAAAGAATTGCTGGCTGACATTTTTAAAGAAACTACCCTTGACCTAAACCTTAGAGCAGAAGATCTGTCCTTGAAAGATTTTTTGTTTTTAGCGAAAACCCTGAAAGGTAGCGGAGTTGCAATACCCGAAATATAGGTCTCCAGCTAAACTAAACCTAACTCTGGATATAAAAGGCCTGAGGAAAGATGGTTACCATGAGATAGATTCCCTGGTAGCCCTTATTTCTTTAAGTGATGAAATTGAGATTATCCCCGGAGATGCAGGAATAGAATTCATTCCTCCCCTACCTGAAACCAGTTTAAATAAAGACCACAATACCGCTTATTTAGCCTGGGAATTTTTCCGAGAAAGACTTTCAGAAACAATTAAAATAAGGGTGTATAAAAACATTCCCCTGCAAAGTGGGCTGGGAGGTGGAAGTAGTAATGGAGCGGTGGTTCTACAAGCCTTAAATAACCTCTCGCAAAATCCCTATACTCAAGAAGAACTCCAAAGTATTGCTTTGAAAATTGGCTCAGATGTCCCGCTTTTCCTCCATAAAGGTAATTTTTTTAGAGTGAGAGGTAGAGGGGAGATTGTAGAAGAACTTACTCTTAAACAAAACCTGTACCTTATTGTAATACTGACCGGTATAAAAATTTCCACTTCTGTCGCTTATCAAACCTGGGATAAGTTTAATATTGATTCTACTGCTTTTACAGAGCAGTTTCTCTCCAGTGGGAGTATTGAACATCTTAGCAGTGCTTTCTGGGCTGTATTGGATAGAATTTCTCCGAATCTTAGAACTATGAAAGAAATACTTCTATCTATGAGCGCCCCAGTGATAGGAGTTAGTGGTAGTGGTGGAACTTTATTTTTACCTTTTTATTGCC
>QLUP01000061.1 GCA_018725485.1 Candidatus Lithacetigena glycinireducens
TAAATAAGTTTTCCTTTTCCTCAGCTAATTTAGTTAGGGTATTATGCCAGGAAACAAACTGTGATTCTAATTCAGTTAATGTGTGGGTCATTTAGAGCAATTTTATCCTTTCTCTGTATTGTTGGTAATATTTCTGGTTTGCTTCATCTCCTCCGGGTATATTACCAGAAACCCAGATAGGAGGTTTAATGCCTTTTTCAGCTAATTTTAAAGCTATTTCCGTTATAAGGGACCAGAGCAAAGCGATACCCACAACGCCCGATAAGGGAGAAACCTTGATATTATAGCCTGGAATGTCAATAACAGCATCTCCCTGAGGGATTCCATTGTCGATAACAACATCTGCCAAATCAATTAACTTTTTACCAGAGGGGTGCCTCGAGGGAACCTCTTTATACTGAGAAGAAGTAAGGGCAATTATTTTCAATTTTCTATCACGGGCATTCAGTGCCATTTCTACTGGGACTATGTTAATTCCAGAATTGGAAATAATGAGAATAGGTTCATCTTCCCGGGTTTGGTAACTATCAAGAATGATTTTAGCATATCCTGGCTGTCTTTCAAACCAACTGCTTTTCTTTCCTCCACCAGGAGAAAGCGGTTGTTCTATGATGGGGTTGATGGTAACTAGGCCTCCAGCTCGGTAAAAGAGTTCACTTACCAGGAGTTGGGAGTGTCCACAGCCAAAAACATGAAGAATGCCACCTTTTTCTAAAGCCTGACTGATTATTTCCGCAGCCTGTTCAATTACAGGTTTTTGACTAAGATTTAATTTATTAAGGTGACCTACAACCAGGTCAAAGTAATTATTACTCATAGCAGTTTTCTATTCCCCTTAAGCTTTTTTTAGATATTCTATTTGTTCTTCAGAAAGAGTATCAATCTGAATATTCATGGTTTTTAAAGCCAGCGAGGCAACCTTATTATCTATTTCTTCTGGGACAGGGTGTAGAATATTTTTCAGGTTTGAGCTATTTCTTAAAAGGTAAAGAGCAGATAAAGATTGTATAGCAAAAGACAGATCCATTATTTCGATGGGATGTCCATCAGCACAAGCAAGATTTACCAACCTTCCTTCGCCCAGTACATTAATTCTTTTGCCATTTTTTAATATATACTGGGTAATGTTTTTGCGGACTATCTTCCTTTCCTTGCTTATTTCCTGGAGAGAAATCATATTTATTTCCACATCAAAATGGCCAGCATTACAGAGTATAGCGTTATCTTTCATAGTTTCAAAGTGATTTCTATCTATCACTTTTATGTTACCTGTTGCAGTTATAAAAATATCTCCAATTCTAGCAGCCTCGTTCATAGAAAGAACTTCAAAACCATCCATTAACGCTTCAAGTGCTTTTATAGGATCAATTTCAGAGACAATTACATTAGCTCCTAACCCTTTGCCCCTTAAAGCAATTCCTTTTCCAACCCATCCGTATCCAATTACTACCACTTTTTTTCCGGCAATATTAATGTTGGTGGTTCTTAAAATGCCATCCCATGATGATTGGCCTGTACCGTATCGGTTATCAAATAGATGCTTACAGAGCGCATCGTTTACAGCAATAACCGGTATTCTGAGCTCCCGATTATTCTCTAAAGCCTTGATTCTACGGATACCGGTAGTGGTTTCTTCACAGGAACCTAAAACATTTACCAGTAAAGATTCTCTTTCTCTATGTAATAGATAGGTCAAATCACCCCCATCATCAATAACTAAATGTGGTTGATGATCCAGGACGCGATTAAGGCTATTTTTAAATTCCTCAGGATTGGCTCCCCAATGTCCATAAACATAAATACCATCTTCTTTGAGCGACTGCACTACATCATCCTGGGTAGATAGAGGGTTGCTGCCACAAATAGCCACCTCAGCTCCTCCGGATTTAAAAACCTGCGCCAGGTAAGCTGTTTTAGCTTCTAAGTGTAAAGTTATACCAACTTTAAGACCCGAAAATGGTTTTTCACTGAGAAAAGAATCTTCGATGGTTTTAAGTATAGGCATATGTGATTTTGCCCAGCTGATTTTAAGTTGCCCTGAATTCATATTGTTAACACCTCATTTTTTTATGATTATAACACATCTTAAGAGTCTTTTGTAAAATGATAGATTCTGTAAATTTATAGAAGATATTGCCATCAGTTTATTTTGGTTTCCAAATAGGAATATATAATAAAGTCATGATAACTCATAGAATCAATGTTGTATAATTATTTGTGAGGCAACCCTTTTTATATATTTCTTATGAATAAAAAATATATTAAAAAAATAGTATTTTCAATCCGGAGATTCAGGGTTTAGATATGCCAGCTAACCTGACCCCTCAATATCTTGAAGCTGATAAGCGTTTTAGAGAAGCCAAAGATTTAGAAGAAAAAATCAGCGCTCTCAGAGAAATGATGGCACTTATACCCAAACATAAGGGTACTGATAAGTTAAGAGCTGATTTAAGAAGAAAATTATCAAAACTGCTCGAAGAATCTCACAAGAGACCTAAAAAGGGTGGAAGAGCCTACGACCATATCCCCCGGGAAGGTATTGCACAAATTGCATTATTAGGCTTACCTAACTCCGGAAAATCTTCTTTCATTAATTTTTTTACTAAGGCACGCACTTTAGTAGCTGATTACCCATTTTCAACAACCACACCCGCTATTGGTATGTTAGATTATGAAGATGTACAGATACAAATTATTGACCTGCCTCCTTTATGGGAGAAAACCGAATCGTGGGTTTATAACATTGTCAGGAATTGCGACCTGGCAATAATAATTCTTGATAGCACTTCTATCTCTCCTGGGGAAGATTATCTGGCTATTTCAGATTATCTTTTAAAAGCGAAAATTGCCTTATCCCCAGTAAAGATTGGTGAAGATGAAATGCAATCAATCAGAACTGTACCGGCTATTATTGTCCTCAGTAAGTGTGATTTCCCTGAGGATACCGGAAAAGCAGGCGAGCTAAAAGATCTTCTTGGTGATAATTGGGTGGTAACCTTATTTTCTATAATAAATCCGCATAACCTTGATTTGTTAAAAAGAGAGATCTTTATCAATTTAAACCTTATAAGGGTTTACACCAAGAAACCAGGTTATCCCCCGGACCTTGATAGACCGTATGTTTTACCTAAGGGAAGTACTTTGCAGGATGTAGCCTCGGCAATTCATAAAGATTTGAGTAAGGCCTTCAAATTTGCCAGGGTTTGGAGTAAAGATGGCTCATTAAAAGGAATGGCTGCAGAAAAGAATTATCTGGTAAAAGATAGTGACATTTTAGAGTTTCATAGGTAAAATATATATCAAATAATTATATGGAGGAAAAATGGCACGCTTTATCTGTGGTAGCTGCGGGCACCAGGTAGAAACGAGATGTAAACCTAAAACCTGTCCCAATTGCGGAAATAGCGATAATATAAAAAAGGAATGAAAAAATAAATACCATACCTGTCAAATTTATAAATCTCAGGGCCGATAGTCGCGTAAATAGTATTCCTGAAAAAATTCGCAGAGTTCTGAAGTTAAACGAGTTTAATAATATTTTTAAAAAGGGAGAGATTACAGCCCTAAAAGTTCATTTTGGTGAACCTGGCAACACTACTTTTATATCACCAGCTTACTATCAGCCTATAGTGGAAGAGTTGTCTAAAATAGGGGTTAAGCCTTATTTTAGCGATACCAATACTCTTTATTTAGGTCAAAGGGCTAACAGCGTAGATCATATTAAAGCAGCTAATTACCATGGTTTTAACCTTTCTACCTTTAATGTCCCGGTGATAATCGCTGATGGTTTGTTAGGTCATGATGTTGTTTCGGTGGAAGTAAATCTGAAGCATTTCAAAACTGTTCCCGTAGCCTCAGCCTATTATTTTTCTCCTGCTTTCATGGTTGTTTCACATGTCAAGGGGCATATGGCTTTTGGGTTTGGGGGGGCTATTAAAAATGTCGGAATGGGCATGGTTGGTAGAGCTGGTAAATATAGGATTCATTCCTCTACCAAACCTATTCTTAAAAAAGAAGCCTGCATAGCTTGTGAGTTATGTATTGATATTTGCCCTCAAAAGGCACTGTATCTGAATCCTGAAAAAATGATTGATGTTTATGGAGTAAGGTGCGTCGGCTGCGGTGCTTGTATACCTGCTTGTCCACAGCATGTTTTTCGATTTAATTGGGACAAACCTGCCAAAGAAATGCACGAGAAATTAGCCGAAGCCTGTTTTGGGGTTGTTAAAAACAAAAAGGCTCTGTATATAAACTTTTTGACTGATATAACTCCTGACTGTGATTGTGTTTCCTGGAGCGATGCTCCATTGGCTGGAGATATAGGTGTTTTATTATCTAAAGATCCGGTGGCTATAGATCAGGCTTCTCTGGATTTACTGGAAAAAGCAGCTGCCCTTCATCCTTCTGCCTTAAAACCATCTATAAAGAGTAATCCTTTGCACCATTTACGACCTAACATAGATTCTCACTACCTGCTTGAATATGCAGAGAAGATTAACCTGGGTTCCAGAAAATATGTTTTAGAAGAAGTCAGTTGAAAATATATTTTGCTGGTTCAATTACCGGAGGCAGGAATTACCAATCGGTATATAAAGTTATTGTAGATTACCTTAAGCATCTTGGCCATACTGTTCTTACAGAACATGTCGCTTACCCGTCACAAGGTTATATTAAAGATTATCAGAAAGTTTTTAAGAGCGATATGCTAATGCTATATAATTGCGATTTATTAATCGCCGAAGTTAGTTGCCCTTCCACCGGGGTGGGTTATGAAGTAGCTTCAGCTTTATACCTGGATAAACCTGTTTTATGTCTATTTAAAGAAGGTGTGGAAATATCAAGCCTGATTAAAGGAAATACTTCAAAGTTGATAAATGTTTATTCCTATTCTTCAGAAACAGAATTATTGAGAATTATCAAAAGGTACTTGAATGAGCCTCCAGAATAATTTATTTCTCCAATGAATACAATTGTATATAAAGTAGATCCTATTTACCCTGAAAGTGAGATAATAGAGCAATCGGCCATAATCCTTAAGAGAGGAGGTCTGGTTGCCTTCCCCACCGAAACAGTATATGGTTTGGGGGCGGATACCTTTAATGCTGAAGCAGTAAAAAGAATTTTTAAAGCTAAACAAAGACCTATTGACAATCCGCTTATAGTGCATATATCTTCTTTAAAAGAAGTAAGTACAGTTGCTCGTGATGTTCCCAATCTAGCTTTTGAATTAATGGAATTATTTTTTCCCGGACCCCTTACGCTTATACTCCCAAGAAAGGAGTTAGTGCCACCAGAAGTATCAGCTTATTTACCCACCATTGCTCTCAGGATGCCAGCGCATTCTGTAGCTATTGAGCTGATAAAAGCTTTGGGTTCTCCCATTGCCGCCCCCAGCGCTAATAGATCAACTAAGGTAAGTTCAGTAACTGCTGAACATGTTCTTGATGACCTAAACGGTGAAATAGAGGTGATACTTGATGGTGGAAAAACCCCCTTAGGAATAGATTCAACCGTGGTAGATGTCTTGAGTGATCCGCCGGTTATTTTAAGGCCCGGTTTTATAACTTATGAGGAGTTGAAAGAGGTTATACCAGGCATTATTGAATTTAATTATTCGCAAATATACGATTCAGATTTTAAACCAGTTTCTCCAGGAATGAAATACAGGCACTATGCCCCTCAAGTGCCTATGTATATGTTCATAGGAGAAAAACCCTATGTTTGGGAGGAGATACTGAAAAATAAAATCCTGGAATCTGAGAAGAATATGAAAGTTGGGACAGCAATATCAAAAGAAGGTTTTATCTATCTTAATCAACCACCAGATTTTTTCTCTTTGGGCTCTTATAACGACCTTACAGAGGTTGCTTCGCGGTTATACTTAACCCTGAGAGAAATGGAGAAGGTTTACGATATAATTTTAATTGAGGGTTGTGAAGAAAAGGGCATTGGTAGAGCATTGATGAATCGACTGAAAAAAGCTTCCACAAGCATTAAAGTTTTTAGTTAAGGAGGTTAAACCGAACCTTAACATTGTTGTCTTTATTATGGATATTGTCCTTTCCTTTATTTGAAGTAGGAAGGAGAGATGA
>QLUP01000062.1 GCA_018725485.1 Candidatus Lithacetigena glycinireducens
TTATGGTAAGGTGGTATCAGCAATTAAGGCTTATAAAACTGAAAAAGAGGTATTATATGCCGAGCCTGACTATGTAGCCTATGTAGCAACAGTTATCACCCCCAACGACCCCTACTATAAAGACCAGTGGGGTCTGCCCAAGATACAAGCTCCCGAAGCCTGGGGTGTGACCATAGGAAGTGATGCTATTAGGATTGCTATTCTGGATACTGGCATTGACCAGGATCATGAGGATTTAGCAGCTAAAATAGTGGTTAATAGAAACTTCACCACGAGCAGAACCGTTGACGACCTCTATGGCCATGGTACCCCTGTGGCTGGAATTGCTACGGCTATAACCGATAACAGTAAAGGTATAGCCGGGACTTCCTGGCTTTCAACCCTTATGAATGGTAAGGTTTTAGGTGACACTGGCAGTGGTCAATATAGCTGGATAGCCAGCGGGATTATCTGGGCCGCTGACACTGGAGCTAAAGTTATTAATATGAGCCTCGGGGGAGGTTCAGCTTCCACCACCTTAGAAAACGCGGTTAACTATGCCTGGGGTAAGGGAGTAATTTTGGTAGCTGCCGCAGGGAATAGTAATACCTCTTCTCCTCTTTACCCTGCTTATTACACCAATTGTATAGCGGTAGCGGCTACTGACCTAAATGATAGCAAGGCTTCCTTTTCCAGCTTCGGAGGCTGGGTAGATATTGCTGCTCCAGGAGTAAGCATTCTTTCCACCTTACCTAACCACAGGAACAGAATAAAAATCAGAGACTACGGTAGCCTGAGCGGGACTTCCATGGCCACTCCTTTTGTAGCAGGAGTTGCTGGACTGGTTTGGGCAAAAAATGGTAGTATGACTAATGCGAAAGTGAGAGACCGAATTGAAGCAGGTGCAGATGAAGTAGGAACCATATGGTCTGTTTATAACATAAAACGACTTAACGCTTACAATGCTGTAAAATAACACCAAGAATTCATAATTTCAGTTAGATAAAAGAAAACCCCCTGTTTTACAGGGGGTTTTTCTTGTGTTCTCTAATATCAAGGTTAGAGCGCTGGATTATATCGTTTTAGGGATATTTCCAATTTTTCTGCCCAGGTTATGGCTTTTAATTGACTTTTTTCTCTATTAGCCGGGACAGTTATAAACTCCTCTTCACCAAAAAAATAGTTACCTTCAAGCGAGTAAAAAACAACCAGGGTGTTATTCAATTAAGCCCCACGAATTCAACATCAAAGGCATATTCATAGTTTACCTCGGTAAGTAGGGATGAGATAAACATGAACCGTCACCGATAAGGCAATAAATAAAAGCAGTAATCTTAACGGGATATGGTTAAGTACATAAAAAGAAGTGTAAATAATAGTTCCCCAGAGGAGAATAAGGGTAAATATTTTAAAAAATAGCGAGACGCCTTTACCTTCTTGATAATTTCGGATATACCTCCCAAAAATTCGGTTGTGCATAACCCAGAGATATAGCTTTTCCGAACTATTAAAATAACACCAGGCAGATAGTAGAAGCAAGGGTGTGGTTGGTAAAAGGGGGATGAAGATACCGATAATCCCCAATAAAAGGGAAATGGTTCCGGCAATTATAAGCAACATTTTAACCAAACTATTATTTTCGTGATTTTTAGCGGTTCTATTGGACATTTAATAAATAATCAAGCACCGAACTTTTCAGCATAACCAGCCAGGTCTAATATAGTGGGCATCAAATCTATTCCTCTTATGCGATTCAAACCACCACGTGCAGCAGCTCTTTCAGAAAAAGTGTTAACAATATCCTTTCTTACGTCACCGGTAATAAGAAGAGGTACCGGGTCACCCGAATGATCACCTACGGAAATGGGGGAGGAATGGTCAGCGGTAATAACCAGGGTGCCCTTAAAATCTTTCAAAGGAGTGATTGCCTCATCTATTCTTTCAATTACCCTTACTTTCATTTCAAAGTTTCTGTCATGTGAGGATAAGTCACAGGTTTTAATATTCACAAATACTATATTGTATTCCTCTAAAAGTTTCAGGGCAGTTAATATCATTTGTTTCATATCCGTATCATATGAACCTGTGGCAAAAGGAAAATCCGGAGCATATAAACCAACCAGGCGAGCAATTCCTTTAATAAGCCCAACTTCGGCTACAAATGCTCCCCGTAGATGGTATTTTTCCTCAAAGGAGGGAAGGTGAGGAACCAGGCCTGCTCCCCGTGATAGAATTATGTTAGCCGGATTTTCTCCCTTTTGTTGTCGTTCCTTATTAACCGGGTGCGAGGAAAGAAGGTGGTAAGAAAGCCTGGTAAACTTATTAATAATACTGGCAGTTTTTATGGCTTCGAGCGAATTATCCCGAGGTTTTGCTTCTAAGACTGATGATTCGTCTCGGTGCGGGTCAGTGTCTGAGATATGGGGACTTAACCCTTCTCCTCGTAATACCAGGGCTCCGCGATGTTCTACCGATTCTTTGAACATAATTTTAATATTATCAATTTCCAGGTTATTCACAGTTTCTGCCAGCAAGGAAGTGCCTTCGCTGATTCTACCCGCCCGGCGGTCTTTGATTACCAGTTTGGGTGTAGAGGTAGCAAAATTACATCTGAAGGCGATATCTCCCCCTTTTACTTCCATGCCAATGCCAATTGCTTCAAAAGGTCCTCTGCCTGTATAGTATTTGTAGGGGTCATATCCAAGAATTGCCAGGTGGGAAGTGTCACTGCCTGGTTTAATACCCGGGGCTATAGGGTCCATAATTCCCAATATACCTTGAGAAGCCAGGTAATCAAAGTTAGGTTTATGCGCTTTTTCCAGTGGAGTATAGCCGTTGGTCAGCCTGTCTCCCATGCCATCGCAGATGAGAACCAGGATTTTATTCCTCATATCAGCCATTTTGTTACCCCTTATTTAGTGATTCGTAACCTTCCCGGCGAAGGATGGATTTAGCGGTTACTATGCCCGATACTGCTGATTGAACCAATCCACGGGTTATCCCGGCGCCATCGCCTGCAGCAAAAAGACCTTCTATTTTCGTTTCCAATTCTGGACTCAAATCCATCCTCAAAGAGTAGAACTTAACTTCTACCCCGTAAAGCAGGGTGTAGGGAGAATAAACACCAGGAGCTATACTGTCAAAGGCTTTGAGCATTTCCAGAATATTGGTCATATGACGGTAAGGTAAGACAAAGCTTAAATCTCCAGGAGTTGCCGTAGATAAGGTTGGTACCACCAGGGAATTTTTAATTCTATCTACGGTGGATCTCCTGCCAGAGAGTAAATCACCCAACCTTTGAATAATAATATTTCCCCCCAGTAGGTTTGCCAGGCGAGCTATATACCTTCCATAGCCAATAGGGTCTTTGAAAGGTTCGGTAAAAGTGGTGCTTACCAGTATGGCAAAGTTGGTATTGCGAGTTTTTTTATCGGCATAACTATGACCATTTACGGTGATAGTGTAGTCAGCGCACTCCTGCACGACCTCTCCATGAGGACACATGCAAAAAGTTCTAACCTTGTCTTCAAAAGGCTTGGAATACCTTTGCAGTTTTATTTCATAGAAGATATCGGTCAGATGTTCCAGAACTGGTGCTTCTACCTCAACCCTGACACCAATATCCACCGGGTTTCTCTCCAGGTGAAGGTTCAATCTATGAGCTTCCTTCTGAATCCAGGAGGAACCCTCCCGACCGGGAGCTAAAACTACATATTTTGCTTTGAACTCTTCTCCTTTTTCTGTGATTACACCAACCACTTTCCCTTCTTCTACCATTATTTCTTTCACCGCGGTCTTGTCAAGAAAGTCCAGGTTTTGTGATAGGTAATCCTGCATAGCAGCAGATATCTTATAGGCATTATCGGTACCCAGATGTCTGATTTTCATTGGGGTAAATTTCATACCAGCTACGGATATCTTTTTTTCCCACTCCAGGGTGGCTTCACTGTCCAGGCCGTACACCCTTTCAGCTGGAGCACCGAATTTGAGATAAGTATTTTCTACTTTTTGAGATAAGATTTCCAATTCCTGGGCAGGTAGGTATCTGGAAAGATGACCTCCAACATCCTGACTGAAAGTGAGCTTTCCATCCGAGAAGGCTCCAGCTCCACCAAAACCTGATAATACCTGGCAGGGTTTGCAAAAAATACAAACTCCTTTTTCATTCATCGGGCAGGAGCGGTCTTTTATAGAGGGACCTCTTTCCAGCAATAAAACTTTCAGCGCTGGAACTTTTTCTGTCAATTCCAGGGCGGTGAAAATCCCGGAAGGTCCAGCCCCCACGATGATTACATCATAAACCACCTTCTATTTTCTCCTTCAGGGCTGACAGCATCCCTTTAGCATTCTGGGTAACCACCGCTTTAGCCATAGGACCAACAAACGCTTCCAGCACGGGGACGCCTATATCAAAGTCAATTTTTAATTCTACCAAATTCAAGTTTTCCGCAACCGGTATTACTTTCCAGTGTCCTTCAAATTTAGAGATGTCACCTTCGGTAAGTTTATAATGAACAGTAAGGTTTTCCAGGTCATAAGTATCTTTTTCCGTCCATCGCAGGGTTATTCCAGAAGCAGAAGTGGTCCATTTAGACATCACATACCCTTCACCTCTTTCCACTATTTCAATTTTTTTTATGGCATTCATGTATTGTGGATATGCTTCTAAATCCATTATTATTTCAAATATTTTTCTGGAATCACCTTTAATTTCTATATTTTCTATAACTACGGGCATTAATAACCTCCTAATAATTTTACGGTTTCAGAGACTGATTTTCGGAAAGCTTCACCCACAGTGATTATTTCCTCCTCGGTTATAATTAAAGGAGGTTCTATACGGATGACTTTCGGGTTGTTAAGCGTGTAAACAACAATAACCCCGTTTTCCACCATTTTCATCATGGTTGAACCGGCATATCCTGCATTTATAAATTCTACGCCCAGTAACAAACCTTTTCCTCGGACCTCTTTAATGAAAGCTGGAAATTCATCAGCAGTTTTTTGAAGTTCACTTTTTAGTTTTAAACCTCTGGTGTAAGCTTTTTCAGCGATATTTTCTTCCACCAACACCTGAAGAGAGGCCAGGACTGCAGTAGCCGCCAGAGGATTACCACCAAAAGTGGAGGTATGTATTAAAGGTACCGGTTCAAAGGCTTTCCAGACTTCTGGAGTACCGATGAAAACTCCCACGGGTAAAATGCCGCCACCCAGAGCCTTGGCTAATACCATAATATCAGGACATACCCTCTCTTCTTCACAGGCAAAATTGTAACCGCATCTTCCCATAGCAGTTTGAATTTCATCAACAATAAGGAGAACTCCTTTCTTTTTAGTGATTTCTCTTACTGCAGTCATATATCCAGCTGGTGGTACATTTATACCACCTTCACCCTGAACAGGCTCTACAATAAAAGCTGCAGTTGTTTCCGTTATAGCTTGTTCCAGGGCGTTGGCATCTCCGAAGGGAATAAAGGTTACATCCTGCAGGAGAGGTTCAAAAGGAACTCTGAAAACATCTCGTCCGGTAACGCTTAAAGAACCAAAAGTTTTGCCATGGTATCCATTGTGAGTAGCAATAATATGTGGTTTTTTGGTATAAAGCCGGGCTAATTTCAAAGCACCTTCCACAGCTTCCGTCCCGGAGTTTCCAAAAAACGAATATTGTAAATCTCCCGGGGTTAGTTTGGCTAACATCTCGGCAGCCTTAGCCAGGGGCTCGTTCAAAAATATTTTAGCAGAAAGAGGCATTTTGTTTAGCTGATTAATAACAGTGCTGACAATTCTGGGGTGGCGGTGACCGAAATTAAATACCCCATACCCACCCAGACAGTCCAGGTAGCGGTTGCCTAAATTATCATAGATAGCACAACCTAAGGCTTCGCTTTCCAGGTTAGCACAACCAGAAACCTTCATCAGCCGGGCAAGTGAAGGGTTTAAGTATTTTAAATATTTTTCATAAACAAGTTCAGAGTTGTTATTTTCCATATTAAACCTCCAGTGGTTATATTCAATTATATACATAATTATAATCTTTTTGTCAGGAAGCGTTTGGGTAAAAAGGTTGCTTCATAGGCAAAAAAGGGTTATTATAGGCTATATATTCAGGTT
>QLUP01000063.1 GCA_018725485.1 Candidatus Lithacetigena glycinireducens
ATGAAAAGAACCTACCAACCTAAAAAAAAGAAAAGAAGCAGGACTCATGGGTTTCTAATCCGTATGCGCACCCCTGGTGGAAGGGCAGTAATTAGAAGAAGGCGCTTGAAAAGAAGGAAGCGTCTGACTGTATAGAAAAAAAATGGGACTGAGGCGGGAGAACATCCTCCCTAGTTCTTCCATCACCACCATTTTCCGGTCAACCCGAAAAAAGATTGATGGTTCAGGCATAGTTTTGTACTATCTTGAAGTACCTGAGGAATTTAAAACCAGCATAATGGTTTACAAGAAAGTTGGCAACGCGGTTAGAAGAAACCGTATAAAAAGAGTTATTAAAACTTTTTTGGCGGAAAATATTAAGGAAGTTAAATCAGGATATTATTTTTTGGTAGTTAAAGAAGATAAACCTGATGCAGATTTAAAATCTTTAACCCTCCACCTGATGTTAAAGGGCAGACTGATAAAAGATGTTTAAGCAATTACTGGTACTTATTATCAGGTTTTATCAGTTAACTCTTTCTCCTCTTCTGGGAGGAGGAAAATGCCGTTTTCATCCTAACTGTTCGGAGTATGCCATTCAGGCTATTAATAAATACGGAGCTTTTCTGGGGGGATGGTTTTCCCTTAAAAGGATCTTTCGCTGTAATCCCTGGTCGGCAGGCGGTCTGGATGAGGTTCCCTGAATTTTTATTAACTGAAAAAACCTAAAAGGAGATAGATAAGTATGATTGACATCATTGCAAAGTTTTTAATTAGCATTCTGGAATTTTTTTACAGTCTGGTTAATAATTACGGGTTAAGTATCATGTTACTTACCACGGTAATTAAGCTGGTTATGACCCCTTCTGCCATCAGCCAGTTCAAGCAGCAACGGGCAATGGAAAAAATTAAACCCCTGGAAGCTGAGATAAGGAAAAAATTCAAGGATAAGCCAGAAAAACTAAACCAGGAGATAATGAATCTTTACAAAGAGCAGGGTTTTAAGCCTTTTGGTTCCTGCCTGATGCTGCTGATTCAATTTCCTATCTGGTTGGGGTTGTTTAGAGCCCTTTCCACTTATGCAGCTTTTAGTGGGGCTTCATTTCTCTGGATTAAAAATTTAAGCCTTCCCGACCCCTATATTTTACCTGTTCTGGTGGGAGCTACCACTTTTTTCCAGTTCAAGCTTACTACCGGTAAAACTCCCTCTAATCCTGATAGCCCTATGTCCAGCATGGCTATGATGAATTACATTTTTTCGTTCCTTGTTGCCTATATGGCTACCCGTTTCCCCGCCGGCCTGGGTATTTACTGGGTATGGTATGGATTACTCACCGCAGGTGAACAGTTGTTTTTACGATGGAGAATGAAAAAGTGAACAAAGATTATATTGAAAAAGAAGGCGCTTCTCCCCGGGAGGCTTTTCTAAAAGCCTTGCTGGAGATGGGAGCCCTGGAAGAAGAAGTAGAATATACCATTGAAGAAGTATTATATAAGGGGTTTTTCGGAACTACCAAAAAAGCTTACCGTTGCCGTTTGTGGCTTAAAAGCTTTCCGTCAACCCCTAAACCCACACCTGCTAAATCCACGACTGCTAAAAGAAGCGACCTTCCTGCTTCACGAGAAACCAGGAGCAAAAAAGAAACTGCATCCCAATCTAACATTACCAGAGAACTGCTGGACGGATTGGGTTTTGCATATAAAAACATAAGAGAAATGGCAGTAGGTGATGGCTGGAAGGTAGATATCAGGTGCGAAGATCCAGGAAGACTTATTGGAAAAGACGGCCACACCCTTTTTGCCCTCCAGAGGATTCTGGCCACGCTGTTTTTCCGTCAATATGGAAAAGGCAGTAATGTAAACCTGGATATTAATGATTATCTGAAAAAAAGGAAAAAGCGGATTGAAGAGCAAGCACTTATAGCTATAGCTAAGGTAAAACAATTCAAAAAGAAAGTAGAACTCAATCCTATGAACAACTGGGAAAGGAAAATAGTTCACCAAAAGGCTAACGAGGTAGGTATTAAAAGCCTATCTCAGGGAACCGAACCCTACAGGAGGGTAGTCCTTTCGTTGGAAAATGATAGTAAGCCCAGATGAAGACACTATTTCTGCTATTTCCACCCCTATTGGTATCGGGGCTATGGGGATTGTTAGAGTTTCTGGTCCCCGGGCGCTGGCTATAGGAGCGCGGGTATTAGGTAAGAACCTCAGTAAATTAGAAGCCAAAAAGGCTTTTTACGGGTTTGTCAGAAATCCAGAAACCGGGAATCTCATAGATGAGGTAGTGTTCCTGATTTATCATGCTCCCAACTCCTACACAGGCGAAGATATGCTGGAAATATTTACCCATGGGGGATTGGTTGCTCCCCGAGAAGTGCTGGGAGTGCTCCTTAGAAATGGTGCCAGGTTGGCAGAAAGGGGTGAGTTTGCCAGGAGAGGCTTTTTAAACAACAAGATGGACCTGGTAAAAGCCCAGGGAATAATAGATGTAGTTGATGCCCGTTCCCAAAAAGCTCTTTTTACTTCGGTTTACCGTCTTAAAGGAGAAGCCAGCGAAACGGTGGTCAGTTTAAAAAAGAAACTGGAGCATATTCTAATTAGTCTGGAAGCTACGGTTGATTTCCCGGAAGAAGTAGATGAAGAGGAAAAGGTGGTTACTGATTTATACAGGGTAGCCAAAGAAATGGAAACCCTTCTGAAAGGGATGGAAACCTCCAGACGCTTAAGACAGGGTTTAAAAGTAGTGATAATTGGAAAGACCAATGTAGGAAAATCTTCCCTTTATAATGCTTTACTTCAAGAAGAAAGAGCGATTGTTACCCCTTTTCCTGGTACCACCCGCGATGTTCTGGAATCTCAATTAGAATACGAAGGCTATCCTGTGTTAATCTATGATACTGCCGGCATCAGAACCAGCAGCGACGAAATTGAAACTATCAGTATCTCTCGCACCCGCCAGGCGGTTAAGGGAGCTGATTTGGTTTTGCTGGTTATAGACGGAAGTATCCCCCTGGAGGAAGAAGACGAAGAGTTTTTCTACGACCTTAAGGAAAAGGGTGGACTGGTAATCCTGAATAAAATAGACTTACCCGAAAAAATAGATAGAAAGATAATTTTATCTTATGGATTCCCGCTAATGGAAACCTCCGCTCTTAAGGGATGGGGGATTGAAAATATTTTAAAAAAAGTAGTAGAAATGGCTTTTCTTAGCAACATTGACCTTATGTTAACCGACAGAGAAGCTAATTATCTGGAGGAAGTGCTTAAGCATATAAGGGGTGCCGTGGAAAACCTGAACACCCTGGATATAGTAGGACATCATCTCCGGGAAGGAGTATCCCAACTAAGAAAAATATTAGGTGAAGAGCCAATTCTTAACCTGACAGAAGAAATATTCAAGAATTTTTGCGTGGGTAAATAAAGTGGTTGACTATCCAATAATCGTTATCGGCGGCGGTCATGCCGGTATTGAAGCGGCTCTGGCTTCGGCCCGACTTAAGGTTCCAACCCTTCTCATAGCCATCAACCTGGATAATGTTGGTTGGACCCCCTGTAACCCCGCCATCGGGGGACCCGGTAAAGCCCAGCTGGTAAAGGAAATAGATGCTTTAGGTGGAGAAATGGCTCTCCTTACGGATAAAACTTTTACCCAGATAAGGATGCTCAATACCAGCAGAGGCCCGGCCGTGAGGAGTCTTCGCAGTCAGATAGACAGGATTCTGTATCACCGGGAAGCCAAGAATGCGCTGGAGAGGACACCTCAGCTGTCATTATTGCAGGGAGAAGTAGTAGATACTTCCCTGGTAAAAAAAGGCAGGAAGAAACCTATATTCAGGGTAACCCTGAGGGATGGAAGAAACTACTTATCGCAAGCGGTAGTCTTAGCCACCGGAACCTACCTTAAAGGGGTGGGTAGAATAAGTTCCTATTCTTATCCCAGTGGTCGGGGAATGGAACCTCCCGCTAATTACCTCTCGGACTCGCTAAGAAAATTAGGTTTGAAACTCAGGCGTTTTAATACCGGAACCACCCCCCGGATTGATGGTAGAACCATAGACCGGGAGGAAATGGCCATCCAGCCTGGAGAAGCCGGTTTAAAGTTTTCCTCCTTAAGTCCACCGGTAACCCGAGAGCAACTTCCCTCTTATTTAACCTATACTACCCTGGAAACCCACCAGGTGGTCAGGGACCATCTTCATTTAACCGCTTCCCGCTCTACCGATATGGTTAAGGTAGGACCAAGGTACTGCCCTTCCATAGAAGAGAAAATGGTCTGGTTTCCCGAAAAAGAAAGACATCCAGTATTTCTGGAACCTGAAGGTTTTACTACGGTGGAATACTATGTTCAGGGGATGAATATCAGTCTGCCAGCGGAAATTCAGCTTAAGATTTTGCGAACGGTTCCCGGTATGAAAAAAGTGGAAATAATCCGCCCGGGTTATGCTATTGATTACGATTTGCTGGACTCTCTGCAACTACAACCTACCTTAATGGTTAAAAATGTCCCAGGATTTTTTGCTGCCGGGCAGGTTAATGGAACCACCGGTTATGAAGAAGCTGCCGCTCAGGGAATTATCGCCGGCATCAACTCGGCTCTTTTTGTTATGGGGGAAGAGGGTTTCGCTTTGAAACGAGATGAAGCCTATATCGGCGTATTGGTGGATGATTTAACCACCAAAGGGGTAGAAGAACCCTACCGAATGTTGACCTCCCGGGTAGAGTACCGTCTTTCCCTGAGGCAGGACAATGCCGATTTACGATTGACGCCACTGGGAAGAAAGCTCAGGCTGGTAAGCGACGAGAGATACAAACTATATGCAAAAAAAGTAAAGGAAATAGAGGAAATAATAGCCTTCTTAAAGGGTAAAAGAAAAAAAGAAACCTCTCTTTATGATTACCTGAAAAGACCAGAAGTGTCTTTGTGGAAGGGCGGCTACTCACCAGCAGGGGTAAAAGAGAGAGATATTCTGGCTATCAGTTTTACCGAACTGTTAAAGTATAGCCCCGAGGTTCTGGAAGAAGTGAATACCCGGGTGAAATATGAAGGATATATCAGTCGTGAGAATAAGAGGATGGCAGATTTTAGAGAAATGGAGAATCTCCTGATACCTGATTTAAGCGAAGATACTGTTATTCAGGGTCTTTCATCTCTGGGAGCAGCTATGCTAAAAAGCAGAAAGCCAAAGTCTATTGGAGAGTTTTTGCGTATGCCCGGAGTGTCTCCTCAGGATGGGTTAGTGTTGCTGGATAGAATCAGGAAGAGAAAGCAGTTATAAAGAAACAGCCATGAACCCGGCAGCTCCCATTTCAGTTCTGGAGACGCTCCCTTATCAGATAGAGTTAGATAAAGAAGAGTTCAGGCTTTATCATAAATTAATTGTTAAGTTCAACCCTTCTCTAAATTTAGTTTCTCAAAAAGATGTTAAGGAATTAGAAATAAAGCATTTTTTGGATTCCTTAGCTCCCAAGTATTTCGGGCTGATTACTGATAATAATTTAAAGGTGCTTGATTTTGGCACAGGCTGCGGGTTTCCCGGCATCCCTTTAAAAATTGCCTTCCCTTCTTTGTCAATGTACCTTCTGGAACAAAGCAGAAAAAAAGCTGTTTTTTTAGAAATGGCGGTTAAAGTTTTAAATCTGAAAGAAACAAAAATATTAAAAGGTGAAGCCAAAAATTTCCTGAGTATTTATCATAACTATTTCGACCTGCTTCTTTCCCGAGCTACCGGACCCTTGAAGGAAGTTCTGAAAATCGCCCTTCCCCTGGTAAAAGAAGGTGGAAAACTTATATTTTACAAAGGAAAAGGGGTGGAAAAAGAGCTGGAAAGCGTTAAAGAATACCTGGTTAAAAATAACTATCCTTATGAAACTCATCCTTACCTTCTCACTTTAAGAGAAGATGGCCGGAATTTGTTAGTTATACGCAAGGGATAAATAAACATATCAACAAAGATAAATCCCTTTGTTCCATGTGGAACACACCTT
>QLUP01000064.1 GCA_018725485.1 Candidatus Lithacetigena glycinireducens
CAATACCGAAAGTTCCGCTGGTTACAGATATGCCTTTTTCGTTTATTTTTTTAATTTTTTTCTCGCTGATACCCATATAAATTAAGGGGCTCTGATTTGATCAGTGAAGAAGAGACCCTTATCATTGCTTCTTGCTCGGAAAACTTTTTTTGAAGTTCCTGGTAGTGATAGGCTCTCTGAATGTTTATGGCAGAAAAGGCAGCCAAAGATTTTAACCAGATGGTATCTACCTCGGAATAAAAATTAGGCTCTTTTTTGTCAACGGTAAGCAGGGCAACTAAATTGTTATTAACGAAGAATGGTATTCCCATCCAGGACCTGATTTTTCCTATCCGGGCTTTATCCTGCAGGTAATCAAACCGGGTAACATCGCTAACCACCACCGGACCTCCCTTTTTCATTACATCGAGATAGGGAAGGTTGTCTAGGCCAAAGGATAAATTAAGTACTGCTTTTTCTTCTTCAGGGTCAAAACCCCTGCAGGCAACTGCCTGTAGCTTATCGGTAAACTTGATGAAGATGGTGGAAGAATCATAAGCAATCACCTTCTCGAGAAAGTCGAAGATAAGGTTATAGGTATCAGTAAGAGACGAGACGGGGGCAAAAGTTGAAGCTAACTCATGACAGAAATGACATTTAGGAGATACGGTATCTGCATCTAAATTCATATTTTCTCCCATTTTTCCTACCTCGTATCGTAAGATGTTTTGTAAAACTTTGCTAATTATAGCATTAACAGTAAGAACCGAAGGGTTTCTTCATTCATATATCTTTAAAATGATCCCAGCCCTGGGGAAAAAGGTTTATCTTTTCCTCAAACTTGTTTTGTAGAGTTATTTTCCGATAATCATCAGTTATCTCGCCGATTATTGATATTTCAGTGCCTCTATTCACTTTTACCTCATTTTTGATCATTTCGGCCTTTTCGGGATTAGCGGTAAAAATAAGCTCGTAGTCTTCACCACCATTTAAAAAAAGTTTAAGAGTTTCCTCGCCTAAAACCCCTGCTGCCTGACTTAAAGTATCTGCAATGGGAAAATCCTTCTCCCATAATAAAGCACCAGCTGAACTCTCTTCCAGGATATGCCCCAGATCCTGCAAAACTCCATCACTTACATCTATCATGGAGGATACTTCAGGAAAACTGGCAATAATAAGCGCTTCTCTGAGTCTCGGGGTAGGAGATAGGTGTGCACCTGTTAGTTCAGGGAAGTCATTAATTTTATTAGCATGAAGAAGTTTTAAGCCAGCTGCTGACCTGCCAGGATGGCCGGTTATAAGAATTGAATCACCCTTCTTTGCCCCTGACCGAAGCTTGAGATGTCTCTTCTTTACTTCACCGAGAAGGGAAATATCCACGGTTAAAGGGCCCTCTGTTCGGGAAATATTCCCTCCCACTATAGTCACTCCCCACTTATTACCTTCTTCCATAAAACCGCGATAGAGTTCTCGGAGAAAGGAAAGTTCTGTTTCCTGGGGAAGTATCAAAGAAATCAGGGCATAAGTGGGAACCCCTCCCATAGAAGCTATATCGCTGACATTTATAGCCATTGACTTTTTTCCCAGAAGATAAGGGGTGGTAAAAGAAAGTAAAAAATGAATACCCTCCACCTGGGTATCACAGGTAAATAATAAGTATTTGTGCCTGCTTAGATTTATAACCGCGGTATCGTCGCCTACTCCACGGAAAACCTCAGGATTTTTCCCCTGTACCCATTCTTTAATATAGGAGATTAATCCAAATTCACCAACCTGAGATATTTTCATGGTAGGTAGAGATCAATTATGCTTCTCAATTTAGTGGTAGCTTTGACCATATCTTCAGCCCAGGCTACGGCAGCTACCACCGCTATACCTTTTACACCTGTTTCCAATACCTCGGTAATATTATCTTCGGTTATACCACCAATGCCAATAATCGGTATCCTGGATAAAGAAACAGCCTCTCTTAAAACCTCAAGGCCTGAAGGCGGGGCAGCATCAGGTTTTACCTCATATACAATCCTTCCGCCATAAATGGGACCAAACCCTATATAATCTGCTCCCTCCGCGATAGCTTTATTTAGTTCTTTCATATTGGAGGCTGAAGCTCCATATATTTTATCTTTACCCCATATATGGCGAGCCACAGGAATGGGTAAATCAGTTTGCCCAAGATGGACCCCATCAGCATCCACAGCCATGGCTATGTCTAACCTGTCATTTACTACAAAATAAATTCCTTTTTTAGTAGTGATTTTCCTGATTTCCCGGGCAACTTTATACATTTTAAGAGAGGAAGACTGTTTATCACGATACTGTATCAGGGTGGCTCTCCCCTCACAGCCAGCCATAGCCACTTCCAGATGGGTTCGATTGGGTGTATTTCCTTCATCGGTAATAACCTGGAATTTAAGGTAGTTATTAATATCTACAGCAGTCATTATCGGTTTTCTTTGTTATAACATTTATCATTTTATTCTCTGTTCGGGGTAAAAAAGGAGCTAAATGGTTTAGTGGGCCAACCCCTCTTCCTATCTGCAAATCACTTGACAACTTAAGGATGGTAGTTAAATACTCTTTAGCATTTTCCACCGCTTCCGGTATACTCAAACCCTTAGCCAGGTGAGCGGTTATGGCTGAAGCAAAGGTACAGCCAGTTCCGTGGGTGTTGGTAGTATTGACCCGGGGAGCGCTTAGTTCCAGGAAATTCTGTCCATCGTATAACAGGTCAATACTCTGGTCTCCCTCCAGGTGACCACCTTTTATTACCACATTTTTAGGACCTTTTTGGTGAATGATTCTGGCTGCTTTCTTCATTTCCATAAGAGAATGGATACTGATTCCGGAAATTACCTCAGCTTCAGAGATATTTGGTGTAACGACCAGGCATAAAGGTAATAGAGCTTCCCTAAGGATGTCTTCTGCTTCCGACTTTAACAACCTGTCCCCACCTTTAGCTACCATCACCGGGTCCACCACCAGTTTATTTACTTTATACTCCCTCATTTTTTGGGCAACCATCCTGATAGTGCTGGAATTGGAAAGCATACCGGTTTTTATCGCATCAGTTCCCATATCCTGAAATATTGAATCTATCTGCTGGCCAATAAATTCCGGTGAAATATCATAGATTCCCTGTACTCCCAGGGTATTTTGGGCTGTTAGAGCGGTAATCACGCTCATGCCAAACACCCCCAGGGCAGAAAAAGTTTTTAAATCCGCCTGGATACCCGCGCCACCACCCGAATCAGAACCGGCAATAGTCAGAGCTAAGGGTATTCTATTCATGCTTAACCTTCCAGGTAGAAGACCTTGCTCTTATCAATAATATCAACAGCTTTTAAGTTGAATAAGGAATCAAAGAGGGCTATTTTAAAGCTCTGGGGTCCAAGAGCCTGATGAGCAGCTATTTCAGCTGCTATTTCAGCTGCTATTTCAAAAGTGACTAAGCCGGCTATGGTACCCAGGAAGTAATCATCGGTCACACTACAAAACGAGGCGATAGCTGTGGTTGCCATACAGCCGGTACCGGTTATGGTCCTCATCCAGGGATGACCATTATCAACAACTACGATTTTATGCCCATCGGAAACAATATCCCTTCCACCGGTGGCAGCTACTACTGCACCTATTAGCTTAGCTGTGTTTAGAACCATCCTTTCTAGACCAGAAACTTCGCCAACCGACTCCACGCCCTTTACTACACTTTCCTGCCCAACGAGCGCAGCTATTTCTCCTGGATTTCCTCTTAAAACAGATATACTTACTTCCTGCAGTATCTTCAAATTACTTTCAGTACGGAAACGGGTTGCTCCAGCTCCTACCGGATCCAGCACTACTGGTATTTTTAATTCGTTGGCTTTTTTGCCTGCCTTAATCATAGAGGTAACCCATTCCCGGGATAAAGTCCCGGGGTTTAAAACCAAGGCTCCAGCTAAACCCACCATTTCTTCTACTTCCTCTTCAGCATGAGCCATCACCGGTAGTGCTTTGTAAGTTAGGGTTAAATTGGCCGTGTCGTTCATAACCACAAAGTTGGTTAAATGGTGAATTAAGGGTTTTTCTATTTCAATTTTTTTAAATAAAGAAGGTATTTCTTCAATTAACTCATGGGCTTTCCTTAAATGCATAAGCATCCTCCTAAATAATTATTGCCCGGGGAGATTTCAGAACCTGAACCAACTACCTACGCTGGGATTATCCAGATCAGGCTCAAGGGTTGGCTTTTTTACCTCTCAGCCGAGTTTCGGCACCCCTGTGGCATTTAATTTTATCATATATTTTAATTAATGAAATTTGTTAGTGGTAAAATAGTATATTAATTTATGCAACCTACTTAATACAGGAGGTCTAAATATTGGACAGACTTAAGTTATTTAAAGAGTTAAGTGAAGTTTCCGGAGTTCCCGGTTACGAAGATGAAGTCAGAAAAGCTATCCGTTGTTTCGCACCCGAAGGGACAAACATAGTGGAAGACAAATTAGGTTCCATCATCCTGGAGAAAAAGGGTACTTCAGATTCTCCCAAAATCATGTTTCCCGCCCACATGGACGAGATAGGTTTTATGGTACGGACTATTGACAAAAACGGGTTTATCCGTTTTCTACCCCTCGGTGGATGGTGGGATCAGGTTATCATATCCCAGAGAGTTGTAGTTCATACCAAAAAAGGTCCGTTGTTAGGAGTAGTAGGCTCTAAACCACCTCACTTAATGCCACCTGAAGAAAGAGACAAGATGGTAAAAAAGAAAGATATGTACATTGATATTGGGGCTACTTCCAAAGAAGATGCTCTGGAGATGGGAGTATCAATTGGTGATTCCATAACCCCCTATTCTCCTTTTACCACTTTGAATAAAGAGCATTTATTCCTCGGTAAAGCCTGGGATGACAGGTTGGGTTGCTGTCTATTTCTGGAACTTATGGAAGAACTTAAAGAACAACCCCACCCCAATACCATTTATGGCGCAGGAACGGTTCAGGAAGAGGTAGGACTCAGGGGTGCTTACACTTCCGTTAGAGTGGTTAATCCTGATGTAGCTATTGTTCTGGAGGTAGCTATTGCTGGAGATACTCCGGGTATTAAGGAAGAAGAGTGTCAGGTTGCGATGGATAAAGGTCCATCTTTACTGGTTTATGATGCCCGCATGATTCCCAACCTTAAATTGAAAAATCTAGTAATCGAAACAGCAGAAAAGGAAAACATCCCTCTTCAACTGGATGCCATGGAAGGTGGAGCCACTGATGGAGGAGTTATCCACCTGCACGAGAAAGGTGTGCCTACCGTGGTGTTAGGCGTCCCCACCAGATATATTCATGGCCACCAGGGCTTCTTTAGCCTGAACGATTATGAGAACACCCTTAAACTTATAAAAGCCTTGGCTATGAAGTTAGATAAGGAGACTGTAGAAGGTTTAATCAAATAAGGGTTAAATCTGAAAATATTAAGGAGGGGGTTGTTTTTGTTTGATATGCTATAATCCAATTGAACCCTTGGCTGGGTTTATTCGTCTTATTAATTAGAAACTAGAAAAATGGAGGCATAAAAAATGAAAAAAATATTAGCAGTCCTTCTGATAGTAGGGTTAATTGCCGCCATACCTGGAATGGTATTAGCCACTAAAGAAGAAAAAGGTAAACCTGAAACACCGCCTGGATTGAGCGAAAAAACAAACATCAAGGTAGCTTTTAAAGGTGTGGTGGTGGAGATTAATGTACTTGGAAATATAAATATAATAAAAGTAGTTCTAGTTGAACCTTTCTTCAAAATTCTTAAAAAGAGAATAGATGCTGGTGAAACAATCAATGTAAATATTGAAAAGGCAACATTTTTTAAAGCCCCCGAAGGTAAATTAGATACTAAACCTTCTCTTCTAAATGAGTATGTGCAAATATTGGGTGTATATGAAGAGACTATTACTCCTAAGATAGTAAATGCTAAAATTGTACGCATCTTGGTGCAACCACCAGGGCATGTAATC
>QLUP01000065.1 GCA_018725485.1 Candidatus Lithacetigena glycinireducens
CTAACCAAAAAGGTAAGTCCAATAATCCAGAAGAGAACCATACCAATAACCATTAAAGCGCCTGCACCAGGGAAATAGTTGCCCCACATCATCATTTTTTTCTCCCTTCGTATATAATAAATCAGAAACGGTCTGAATTATTTCTTACTAATTTAGACACTTTTAGTTTATTATCCTTCACTCTAAAAGAAATAGCTCCATTATGAGAAGTTATATAGGTGTTTACCCTATTGCTACTTTCCTGATAATCATCAATCACCTTCATAGTCTCAGGAAGCGGATGTCCAAAAGGGTTGTCTATACCACAGGAAATAACCAGAACTTGAGGCTCCAGCCTTTTTAGTGTTTCCAGGTTGAGGGAGTTTTTACCTCCGTGGTGAGGTACTTTTAATACCTCCATTTTATCGGTTAAGTTACTCAAGGAACTCAAAGGTGCATCGCCGGTTATGAGGAAATCAAATCCCTGGTATGAAATTTTTACTATCATAGAATGACTGTTGAGGTCTTCTGAGTCCAGGCTTTTTGGAGGTATAATCTCAATATTTACCTCACCATCCCGAATGCGGGTGGTTTTATCCAGGGTAATAATACGGGGTGTGTTTTTCCCTGAAAGGAGCATATTATGAAAACCTACATCCTTAGTTTGAGACCAGGAAGGTGAAAAGACAAATACCTTCCTGATAGTATTCTTTTCCAGAAGGAGACTGGAGGCTTCATAATGGTCGCTGTGGGGATGGGTGATAATAAAGCTGTCTATGGAGGTTTTGCCCCAACCGGACAGAAGTTTAAGGTAGTTATTGCCGTCTTCGGGTTTACTGCCGGCGTCTATTAAATAAACCCTGCCTGAGGGGGTGCGTAAAAGCGCCCCATCTCCCTGTCCGGCATAGAGAAAAACCAGTTGAAATCCAGAAGGCGTAAGAACCTTAAGTAGGATAAAGAAAGTTAATAAAGCTGGCGTAAGGGATAATATAATCTTTGGGTAAGTTTTAGAGCTAACCTTAGTGTTTATCGGTTGAGTCAGGGTTTGATGGTTATTAACCACCTCCTTTTGCTTAATTATTTTCAATAATAATTTTTTTAAATACTGATAATTAAAAATTACTAAAAAAAGCGTTAAAGAGATAATAAGGCTGATTTGAAGCGGGTAAGGCACTAGCACGGTGGCATTCGGAAGATTACTTATAATTTCCAGTCCTTTATTGAGCAGGAAACTCAAACCAGTTATAAGGCAGCGTAATACAAATTCCAATGGTGGAATAAAGTGAACTGTTAAATAAAGCAAACCTAAGGGTAGAAAGAAAGTGGTCAGGGTGGTTCCCCAGAGATTCGCCGGAAGAAAATATAAAGGAAGCTCCAGAAAATAATAAAGAATTAAAGGTAAAACAACGAAGTTAGCGCTCAGGGAAGCCGAAAGGCTGTCCTTAAGAAAGGAGGGCAGCTTGTTTAATAAGGGTAGTTTTTTAATCGCTGGAGAGAAAATTAATATTCCCCCAGTTGCCCCAAAAGATAAATAAAAACTTAAGGAGAAAAGAGAATGCGGGAGAATAAAAAGAACCAGGGAAGCCGAGGTTATTAGCAGGAGAAGGGAAAGATTTTGGGGTTTTTTAAGTCTTCCAGGTAACAACAATAAGGGTAAAATTATCATAATATATCCTCTTAAACTGCTGGGAGTTAACCCCATCAACAACAAATAAAAGGTAAGAATAAGAAAGATTAAAATTTTGGGAAGCCCAAGCAGATATAAGAAAGAAAAAAGCAGGGCAAAATGCATTCCTGAAACAATTAAAAGATGATAGGTCCCAGTGTTTCTATAAACTTTACCTTCTTCCTCAGTGGGTCTGATGCCGAGCAATACTCCTCGGGAAAAGCTAACAGCGTAAGGGGGAAGTTTTTCCAACACCCTTGAAAAGTAAGTTTTCATATTATTGAGGGCATCTTTTAAAACATTAACTAAACTGTCCGGAAAACTTTCTTTTACCCTAAAAGATACTTCCTGGAGACTTCTGATTTTCAGATAACCTGAAACTCCCCTTTTAAGGTAGTACTCTTTTTCGTTAAATCCATAAAAGTTCAGCTGAGGTCTTAAGGGTCTAAAAGAACCCCGGGCAAGATAATATTTACCCTCAGCAATATTTTTTTCAAGTTTATTAACAATTTTGTCAGAAATAAAGGTAGCTAATTTAAACTTGTTTCCCTTTTCTGAGGGACTTATAGATTCAGGATTAAGAAAGAGACTAACTATCCCTCTATACCCTTCCCTGGATTCTTCCAGGTCAGTTATTTTTACAAGATATTCAGCTTCTTTTTGGGGGAGAATTATTTCACCCGGAAAAAGGGGTACTGCTCTAAGAAAAGTCAGCGTCCCTATAATTACTATTAGAAAAGTTCTGACAGAGGGTTTAATTAACAGGAATCCCAGAGCAATTAAGGAAACGAAGATAAAAGGAGATTTCAGGTAGGCAAGGAAAATTCCACTGACTACCGAGAGTAAGAGATAGACTGATGGAGGTACCACCAGATTTAGCCTTTCCTCACCTTACAGTAATTAAATCTTTGATGGCCTCAAAGCGCTTATCGCCTATTCCCGAAACTTCCTTTATCTCCTCAATGGTTTTAAAAGGGCCATTGGTTTGGCGATATTGAATGATACGAGAGGCGAGTGAAGGGCCAATGCCCGGCAATGTTTCCAGGGAAACTTGAGTGGCTGTATTAATATTGATTTTTCCCCCGGTGGTAGAGGAAAAAGGATTATCGGTTACTTCACCTTTTTTGGGGATGTAAATATGGTCTTCATCTTTTAGTAGGCGAGCTAGATTAACATTTTCGGTGGCTGCTTCCTCATTGAATCCACCTGCTAAATCAATTAAATGGTAAAGCCTATCCCCAGTTTTAAGAGTGTAAACACCAGGACTATTAACTGCTCCTGCCAGGCTAACTACGATTTCCACTGACTCAGCAGGGATGTTGGGAGGATTTTCGCTGATAATCTCCGGGGGTTCGGAAGGTTTCAGGAGGTAATAGCCCAAACCTCCTATTCCCGACAAAAGAGCGATTATGCCAATCGTTATCAGAACAGTTCGGACAGTAGGGTTCATCTTTCAGTGTGAATACTGATGATTTTTTCAGGTACCACTATGATTCCTTTTACTTTTTTCCCTTTTAAAAATTTCAATACTTTCTCATCCTGTAAAACTAACTCTTTTAATTTTTCTTCTTCCTTAACATCCCAAAGAAGGGTCCTATCCTTTCTAACAACAATTAGTTTGCTTCTAACTTTTCCATCTATCTGAACGGGCATTTCTACTACTTCTTCTTTCACCCAGTTTTCCTCGTAAATCGGCCACTTTTGAAAGGTTAAACTGTTTTGGTGACCTAATTTTTCCCAGAGTTCTTCGGCTAAGTGGGGGGCAAAGGGAGAAATCAGTAAAACCAGGCTTTCTACAGCTTCTTTAAGAACTCCCTCACTAAGAGAGTTGTTGCTTTCAATAATAGCTTTCAGATCGTTAACCATTTCCATCAAGGCAGCGATGGCCGTATTGAAACGAAAGTTGTTTTCAATATCCTGGGTTACCTTTTTAATGGTTTTATGGGTGATAAATTTTACGCTTTCATCTTCCTTATTTTGGGGGTGGCTATTCATTTCTTTAAGAGCTATGTCCTGGTAGGAAGTAACTAGCTTCCATACCCGGTTCAAAAACCTGAATATCCCTGAAACACCCTCTTCTTTCCATTCAAACTCTCTTTCTGCCGGAGCGGCGAAAAGCACATACATTCTTCCAGTATCGGTACCGTATTTATGAGAAATGGTTTCGGGTAACACCACATTACCTTTGGATTTAGACATAGCCTCCAGGGAGGTGGTAAGTTCCATACCGCAGTGAGGGCAGTATTTCTCCTCTTTTACATCTTTAGGAGCAATCCAGTAATGGGTGGGACACCAAAAAGCGGTATGGAGCACCATACCCTGAGTAAACAGGCGGGAGAAGGGCTCTTGAAAATTTAGATATCCGCCATCACCTAAGGCTTTGGTAATAAAGCGCGAGTAGAGAAGATGTAAAATAGCATGCTCTACACCGCCTATGTAGTAATCAACAGGCAAGAAGTAATCAATATCTTTTTTAATAAAAGGTTCCCGATTGGTAAAAGGACTGCCAAACCTTAGATAATACCAGGAAGAGCACATAAAAGTATCCATGGTATCAGTTTCTCTGTGGGCTGAGCCGCCACATTGGGGGCAGCTGGTATGCAGAAACTCATCCGAAGTTGCCAGGGGGCTAACCATTCCCCGGGGGGTAAAATCAATCTCCTCGGGAAGCAGAACCGGTAAATCCTCTTCCTTTACCGGCACCAACCCGCATTTTTGGCAATATACCATGGGTATAGGGACTCCCCAGTAACGCTGACGGGACAGCAACCAGTCCCGTAGTTTATAGCGGGCAGTAAGTTTTCCCAATAATTTTTCCTGCAGGAATTCAGCCATTTTAAGGGTGGCCTCTTCACTTGATAAGCCGTCATAGGGTCCGGAGTTTATCAGGTAACCATACCCATCATCAGGCAGTTCTTCACAGCGGGTTCCAAGTTGAGGAACCACCACCTCCCTGATAGGTAGGTTATATTTCAAAGCGAACTCATAATCGCGGGTATCGTGGGCAGGAACCGCCATAATGGCACCCGTACCATATTCGTATAACACATAATTGGCAACCAGTATAGGGATTTTCTCTTCAGTAAAGGGGTTAAAAGCGTATCTTCTTAAAAATATGCCTTCTTTGGGGATTTCTTCAGCGCTTCTCTCAATTTCCGGAGTCAACAGCGATTTATTTATCAGAGTTTTAATTGCTTCTTTAATTTCTGGGTCTTGAGGGAGCTCTAAGGCGAGCGGGTGCTCAGGGGCTAACACTAAAAAAGTAGCACCGTAAATAGTATCCAATCGGGTAGTGAAGACTTCAATTTCACCGCCGCCGACAATAGGAAAGGATACCTGGGCTCCGTAACTTTTACCTATCCAGTTTTTCTGCATGGTTTTAACATGCTCGGGCCACTCGTTAAGGATTTCCAGGTCCGAGAGGAGCTCTTCGGTGTAGGAGGTAATTTTAAGAAACCACTGTTTTAAGCTGTTTTTAACTACTTTGGAGTCACAGCGCCAGCAACTTCCAGCGATCACCTGTTCATTAGCCAGTACTGTCTGGCATTGAGGGCAGAAATTTACCAATGCCTCTTTTTGATAAGCCAAGCCCTGTTTATAGAGAAAGAGAAATAGCCACTGGGTCCATTTATAGTACTCTGGGTCGGAAGTGGCAAATTCCCGACGAAAATCGTAACTTAAACCTACCGCTTTCATCTGTTTTTTTATATGGGCGATGCTATCATAAGTCCATTTTTTCGGGTGAATCTTGTTTTTGATGGCGGCATTTTCAGCGGGTAAGCCAAAAGAGTCAAACCCCATCGGGTGCAGGACATTATATCCCTGCATCCTTTTATAGCGAGCCACCACATCCCCTAAGGTGTAGTTTTTCAGGTGGCCCATATGCAGATAGCCTGAAGGGTAAGGGAACATTTCCAGGACATAGCACTTGGGTTTAGTGGAGGATGGTTCCACTTCAAAAGATTTCTGGACTTCCCAGATTTTTTGCCACTTGCTTTCAATATTTTTGAAATCGTAATGTTCCAAATTTCACCTTTACAACAGCCTTGAGTTTAGCGGTTAAAGTGAATTATACCAATAGAGGTAATAAAAATCAATATTTCGAATTGCCTGGTTCTACGTCAATAAGTGTGAAAACCTCCAACCTG
>QLUP01000066.1 GCA_018725485.1 Candidatus Lithacetigena glycinireducens
GAATCCTGCCTCTCTCTTTCTTCCGAGCCTTCTGATATCTCTGAGCCACTTCTCTGGCTACACTCTTCTTAATCTGCATGGTTAACCCCATGGGTTTGTCTCCTTCTAAGCTTTATTCTTATCTGGAAACAGGATACTACATTTTGTATAGATTTTCTCATGAAGCAATGAATCAGTTTCATAAAGATTTTTGATGAGGCAATTCGAACCCCTTGACAAATTCTTTGGTATAATTCAAAATATAAATAAGAATCCAAAAAATGGAGGCGAAGTAGCTTAGAGTTGCTTGAGCAGCAAAGTAAATTTTAATAAAGGAGGAATAAAGTTGCAAAAGTTAACAATTTATTTTGTCGTTGCTTTAGTTATTGGAGGACTTATAGGTTATGGAATAGCTGGTATGAGGCCCGCTCCAGAGCCAAAACCTCCTTATGAAATCAGAACCATTGGCGCCCTACTTCCCCTTACCGGTGCATTAGCAACCTGGGGGGAGAATAGTAAAGAAACAGCATTATTAGCTGTTAGAGATGTTAATTACTACCTGGAGAGGGAGGGACGTCCCTGGAGATTAAAACTGGAGATAGAAGACACTGCCACTCATGGTCCTACCGCCTTGGAGAAAATGACTACCTGGTTTGGTGCAGGAGTAAAGTTTTTTGTCGGTCCCATGTCAAGTGGAGAGTGCAAGGAAGTGCTTACTTACGCTGATGCTAATAAGATATTGTATGTTTCTCCCTCTTCAACCTCCCCTGCTTTATCCATTCCTGGGGACTGGTTGTTCAGATTCTGTCCAGATGATTTAATTCAAGGCCCGGGAATAGCACGGCTGATGTGGGATGCTGGTGTTAGACATGTCGTATTTACCTGGAGAGGAGATACCTGGGGTGATGGTTTACAAAAAGCTACCAGTGCGGCCTTCGGAAAGTTAGGAGGCAAAGAATACGAGAAGGTCCTAAGGTATGACCCAGGATTGGAGGACTTCCCCAAAGAGGCTGCATTATTAAATGATTATGTTAAGGCTTTAGTTGACCGAGGCGTGCCAAAGGAACAGATCGGAATTTGTGCTATAGCTTTTGAAGAGATAGCTCCTTACATGGAAGACGCTTCTATGTATGCGCTACTTAAGGAGATTAAGTGGTTTGGAAGTGATGGCTCCGCTTTATCAGAAGCCCTGAAGAAACATCCTGTCGGCGCTCCCTTTGCTGCTTCTACGAAGTATAATAACACTAAATTTGCTATTGGAGTTTCCAAGTACTCCCTTTTCGATTATGTTAGAGGGTATGTTTACGAGGTGCTAGAGAGAGAAACGGATATATATTCCTACAGTACTTATGACGTAATCTGGGCTTTAGCACTAGCCATAGATGAGGTGGGTTACGATACTGAGAAGGTCAAGGCGATTCTCCCCCGCGTAACTGATGAGCGGACGAAACTCTATGGAGCCAGTGGTCATGTAATACTTAATGAGAATGGTGATAGAGCCTCTGCTGATTATGACCTGTGGTTGATAAATGAAAAACTTGAATGGGAGAAGGTTGGAGTATGGCGCGCTGCTACTGATACTATTGAGTGGATCAGGAAAGTTTACTAACTAATGGTTAGTAAAAGAAGGGGCAGGACTCTTCCTGCCCCTTCTTATAATAAAGAAAGATGAGGATAGAGGTATGAAGGATTTACTTTTAACTAATAATTTGACTAAAGCTTTCGGTGGTTTGGTTGCAGTTAACGAAGTCAGTTTAACAATAAGGGAGAATACTTTCACCTTACTTATAGGACCTAACGGATGTGGTAAAACTACCCTTCTTAATGTTTGTACCGGTGTTCTTAGGCCAGATGGAGGAGAAGTAAAATTAGAAGGCAAAGATATAACCGGTTGGTCCCCTGAGAGTATATATGAACTTGGTTTTGTCAGGACCTTCCAGATACCAATGCCCTTTTTATCCTTAACCGTGCTTGACAATGTCTTATCTGCTATGAGAAATCCTGGGGAATCCCCTCTCAAGGCCATAGCTAAGAGAACCTGGGTTAAAGAAGAGGAGAAAAATGTTGAGAGGGCTTTAGAAATTCTCTGGAGGGTGGGTCTGAGTAGGGAATGGGATAAGCCAGCTTATTCTCTGGGTGGAGCTCAGTTAAAAATGCTTGAAATATCAAGAAGTTTGGCTTCTGGGGCAAAACTTGTAGCTCTGGACGAGCCTATTGGAGGGGTTGACCCAATTTATGCCGATGAGATTCTCACTTACATTACAAGTCTTAAAAGTTATGGGTTAACCTTCTTGGTGATAGAACACAGGATAGACATCGCTGCTCCTTACGCCGATTATGCCTATGCTATGGACAGAGGTTCGGTGATATCCCAGGGTAAACCTCAGGATGTTCTAAACGATCCTAAAGTCGTAGAAGTCTATTTAGGTTAGGAGGAGATATGCTAAACATTAAGAATCTTTACTCCGGTTACCTTAAACTTAAAATTTTGTTTGATATAAATCTGGAAGTTCCAACCAGGGAGATAACGGTAATAGTAGGGCCAAATGGGGCAGGGAAGACAGCTCTGCTGAATAGCATAATGGGAATTGCAACTGTTTTTGCAGGGGAGATAACTCTGGATGGAATTCAGCTAAAAAACGCCCCTCCCTATAAAGTAGCTCAGTTGGGCATATCTTATGTACCTCAAATGGAGAATGTCTTTGCTGAACTAACCCTGAGAGAAAATCTCATGATGGCCGGATATATGTTAAACAGAGAAGAGTTAAAAAACAAGACAGATCAGGTTCTGGACATGTTTCCTATTCTCAAAGGTTTCATTCACCGGAAGGCTGGAACTTTAAGTGGTGGGGAAAGAAGAATGTTAGCTATTGCCATGGGGCTGATGAGAAAACCGAAAGTAATGCTCTTAGATGAGTTGAGCACTGATTTAGCACCCCTTATAACCAAAAGGGTTATGGAGGGCATAGCCAGGCTTAGAGATGAATTAGGCATAACTATTCTCTTAGTTGAACAGATGGCCAAACGTGCCTTAGAGATAGGAGACAAAGCATATCTGCTTGTAAGTGGAGAAATAAAATATAGCGGAAGGGCTAGTGATTTGCTTCATCATCCAGAGTTGTCCAAGCTGTATTTGGGTGTAAAGGAGGTGGAATAAAATGTTCCCACCATGGTTGGCAGGTGGATTAGTTTATGCCAGTGCCCTGTCTTTGACCGCTGGAGGTATAACCTTACTTTATATAACCACCAGAACCTTCAATTTTGCCCATGCTAGTATGGCTACCTTTGGCTTTTATATAACTTATATTTTCTACTCTTTTCGCGGTGGGAATCTCTATCAATATCTTCCCTTATCTTTCCTTTTTGGTTCTTTATTAGGGATCATATGCTATATTGGTTTAAATAGACCTCTTTTGAAAAGGCAAGCCTCTACAATAACTTTGATGATGTCCACCCTGGGGTATGATCTAATACTTCTCTCCATTATCCAGATGCTTTGTGACTACCTGTCTTATACCTTTAAGCTGTACCCCAGAAGGGTGACTATGAGCGCTTTTGATTTCGAAATGTTTGGAACCAGCGCTGCATCTATAATCACCCCCCTAATAGCTATAACCATACTAACCCTCCTACATCTGTTTTTAACCAGGACCAAGTTTGGTATATCTATGAGGGCAAGCATAGAAAATCCTATCCTGGCTAGTGCTTCAGGTATAAATTCTGACAAAGTATACCTGATGTCATGGGTAATTGGGGGAGGTATGGCTGCCTTAGGAGGAGCAGTTATGTCCCTGACTATGACTGGAACTCCCGTTATGGGTATGACAGTTATTCCTTACATGTTTGCTGGTGCTATATTGGGAGGACTGGAAAATATTTATGGCGGAATTTTAGGCGGATTTATTGTTGGCTTAGCCGAATATGTTGGGATTTACTACCTTGCTGTTAAGGTTGGTCCCTGGATATTGGGTTATAGGATGGCCTTACCTTTATTGATAATGGCTATAACCTTACTCTTGTTTCCCCGGGGTCTGGCAGGGATTCAGTGGTCTTATTTGTTAGAAAGCATTAAAAGGGCAAGGAAAGGAGCAAAATCATGAGAAATATAGGTGATGTTTTAAAGCAAAATCTGATGAAAAGAGAAGTTATTATCTCTCTGGTAATGCTTCTGGTTTTAACTTATCTGGCTATCTCACTTGGATTTCCGATTATATTTAGCACCCTTATACTTTTCTTCATCTTCTCCATAGTCACTTTGAGCTTGAATCTGGAAGTTGGTCATACTGGCATTTCCCAATTTGGGCGGGTAATTGCTGTTATAGCTGGAGCCTTTGTTGTGGGTGCTATTCCAGGCAGGATATTAGCCTTCTTGTATGGGCTTCCTTTCGGGTTGGAATACGCAGACGATGCTGTGAATTACAAAGTTGTTCCCTTAATCCATAAAATTTTAGAGAAGGATATTGCCTTAGCTTTAGGATTTCTCTTATTTTGCTTAGTTTTAGCCGGTCTTAGTGGAGCTTTAATAGGATGGTTGACTTCAAGGCCGGCTATAAGATTGAGGGAAGCCTACTTAGGGATCTCACTTCTTGCCTTTGGAGACTTTTTCATGTGGGTCGGACATAACTGGGAGCCCTTGGTAGGAGGGACAACTGCAGTGTTTATACCTGATCCTTTCCGAATAGTATGGGGTTACAGGATGCAAGCGGTAGCCTTTACCCTCCTGGCTATATTAGTGTTGGTATATTTGTTTATAGAGAGAATTACAAAATCTCCCTTCGGGAGAACTTTAAAGATGTTGAGAGATTCTCCTTTAGTATCGAGAGTCTACGGCAAAGACATAGTAAAGATAAGGACTCAAAGCTTAGTTATAGGTTCAGCCATTGCAGCTATAGGTGGAGCCCTATATGTGATTTATACCGGCACCTGTACCGCCATTGGTTTTACTCGTTTGACCTGGACTTTTTGGCCCTGGGCTTACATGATGCTGGGTGGTGTTGGAAGTAACATTGGTATGGTTTTAGGAGTTTTAGTTTTAACCGTGTCTAGAACTCTGATAATCCTCTACAGAAAGTCACTATTTGGTTTCCTCCTTCTCTGGGGGATCGACCCCATCTGGTTGGAGTTTACCTTATTAGGTTTAGTTATAATATTTATAATCCTGTTTATGCCTTATGGACTTGTTCCAGAAAAGTCTGAAACTGTACTACCTTCAGGGAGGATAAAAGCTATACTGGAATCGGTAAGAAAACAATCTTCACAAACTCCAGAAAATTGATTGAAGAGCTCTTTGAGGTTATTAAAAAAATAAACGAGATGGGAACAACCATCCTTTTGGTTGAGCAAAATGCCCGCCTGGCTCTGGGGTATGCATATTATGAGTACCTGTTAGAAGGTGGCAACATAGTTACCGAAGGCACCTGCAAAAGTTTGATCGAGGACCCGAGGGTCAAGGAGGCATATTTAGGGGGTTAAAAACCTGCAATTCTTGATGGATATGAAAAATAGGCGGGGGAGTAATGGCCACCGCTTTTATAGAGGGTGTTTTGAAAAACGGTTTGACCGAGCCCGAAAATATCTAAGTTAGCGCTCGTAAAAAAAGAGACCTTAGAAAAGCTTAATCAGGCTTATAAGGTTAATTACTCCCTTTCTAACCTAGAAGTGGCAAAGCAAGGAGAAGTAGTGGTGCTATCGGTAAAGCCCCAAAACCTGAGAGAAGTTTTCAGGGATTT
>QLUP01000067.1 GCA_018725485.1 Candidatus Lithacetigena glycinireducens
GGGTTTGGTGTGGACGGTTGAAATTATACTCAACCAGCCATTCGGTTAGCCGGGGATTGAGCTCTTCAGGATCTAAAAATCGAAAATTCAGAACGTTTCCGTCTTCTTGATGGGAGGGGATTAAGGGGAGGGTGTAGATTATACTTACCGAAAATACCAGTAGTGAATATTCCAGGTAATTGGTCCCAACCCGAGTGGACGGTAATTTACCAAGTTAGTTTTATATAATGAAACACCCACCGTATAGTTTATCGGAAATATAGGAAGTTCATTACTTACTTTTTTCTGTACCAGGGAAAGTAATTTCTTTCTTTCTGTTTCCCTGAGTTCCATTTCCGCTTTTTTCAGGGCATCGGTAACTTCAGCATTTCTATAACCGTAAATATTAGAACCCGACCAGTTGTTTTTTTCAGTGGGTATCTGGTCTTCCCGCCAAACAGTTTCACCCATAAACAGTGGTTCAAAAGGCATTGATAATAAAAGCATGGAAGGCCAGGCTCTCATAGTGTAGTGGGTTCTGCTGAAAAAGATGGTGGAAGGCAGATTACGGATGCGCATCTCTACCCCGATATCTTTCCATTGTTGTTGGATGAAAGACTGTATTTTTTCCCTGAGAGCATGTCTGGAAGTGGTTCTAAGTTCCACCGAAAGCCTTACCCCATCTTTAAACCGAATTCCTCCCGCTCCTACCTTCCAACCTGCTTCTTCCAGGAGGTTACGGGCTTTTTCGGGGTCAAAACTATATTTAGTAAGCGAAGAATCATCGTAAGCCCAGTGCCGGGGGTTAAAAAAGCTATGAGCCAGCTCTACCCTATTTCCATAGAATTCTTTGATAATCCTTTCTCGGTCAATGCTATAGGCTAAGGCTTTTCTAACACGCAGGTCGGATAAAATTGGGTTATCCAGATTGAAGGCTATATGCTCTACAAAAGTGCCTGGTGAGAAAAACACTTTAAGATGTGCCGGAGGTCTGGCTTCCAAAGCCAGAGCCTGGTCAAAAGTTACACCCATTATAGCTGCATCTACGGTTCTTCCCGATATAACCTGAGCTAAAAGGGTAGTGGTGTCGGGTATAAAACGTATCACCAACCTGTTAGTAAGCGGATTACCCCAAGCATAAAAAGGATTTTTTTCCATAATAATATGTACCCCAGGTTTCCAGTCAACTATACGATAAGGACCCATACCAATCGGCTTTCGGGAAAGGTTTTCATCTTTTACAAAATGGTCAATTGTTCCTGTATCTTTCATTTTACGGTACGCTGGCTCAAGGTGTTCCCTGAAGTAAAGCCCCACACCGGGAGGGCTGGTGTTTGCTCTCCAATCTATCTCTTTAAAAAAGAATTTTATTTGAGATTGATTTAACACCTCAAAACCACGAATGCCATATCCCCCAGAGCCTTTGCTCAGGTCTATTTTTTCTTCCAAAACTCTAGACCTAACTGGAGTCTGAGGGTCCATAAATACAGCAAAAGCATAAGCCCAGTCATCAATGTTTACTTTTTTACCGTTGCTCCAGTGAAGATTTTCTCTTATAGTAAAAGTTAATTCCATTTGTCCACTACCGCTTATTTTCCACCGACCATTTTCTACTGAAGGAATATCTTTGAGGTAGCCGGGATAAGGTACCCAGCTCTCATCTCTTCCAATAGCAGGGATATTTATAGCTCCAAGGATGTGGTTCATAGCTGCGGTAAAACCTGTCCAGGTGCTTAAAGTATCCGGTTCATGGTTCATAACTATGTTCAAAATGCTTCCAGTTTTAGGAGGATAAATTAAGGAATGCAGACCATAAGCTACTTCCCCTCTCGTAGCCCTGGCATTAGCTGCTACCAGTCTACCTGGTCTATAGGTTAAAAATTGGTGTTCGGGATAATATGCCAATGTCAAAAAGGAGGCAGCCCAACCAGGAATTGTTGATTCATCGTTAGACCAATAAATGTTTTCTTTAACTCTACCGACTTCTTTATCCAAGCCTTTGGCTTTTCCCAGGAGTACCCCCAGTTCAGCTCGGGTGAGAGAGTATTCGGGTTTGAAGGTACCATCAGGGTAACCTCGCATTAAGTTTGCTCGATAAACTGCCTGAATATGTGAATATGCCCAGTGAGTAGGTGAAACGTCTTTAAAAGGAAGGTGGTTGAGCGCTTTAGATAAAGATAATTTACGCACCCGGGTCAGCAATACTGCTACCTCAGCCCTGTTAATGGGAGCATCGGGCTTGAAGGTGCCATCAGGATAACCTTTAAGGTAACCCTGCTTCCATAAACGAAGAATTTCAGATTCAAAAGTATGGCCTTTTATATCTTTTAAGACAATTTGTGAATAAACCTCTGGTAAATTTTTTACCTGTCCCAGAGGCACTAAAAATAAAGTAATTAATAGAAGAGCAAATATTCTCTTCATTTTCAGTATACCTCCTGAAAAATTATAGTTTTGGGACGGGTAAGTAATATACCTTTCCCCATAGAAGGGCTATATTTGCCCGAGGATATTATTAAGTATGTTTTATAATATCACAAGGATTTAGTAATGTCAAGATAAATAAAAGATATGGAATCACCGGAGACTCTATTAGTGATGGCGATGAAGAATTTCAAAGGGGACAGTCCCCAACGTCCCCAATTGATTGTGGAAAAGTTTTGGAGTTAATGTGCTAAACTTATTTAATCAGGATAAAAATGAGAAAAACCCTATTGGATATTATAGCCTGCCCCAGTTGCAAATCGCCTTTAACCCTTACCATAGAAGAGGAAAGGGATGATGAAGTTATAACTGGTTCACTTTCCTGCACTGGTTGCGGGCTGGTTTTCAGGATTATAGATGCTATCCCTGCTCTTATTTTATCAAATTAGACAGATGGCTTTACTCAAAAAATATCTTACTAACTACCTTATAAGGTTTAGGAGAAGGGGCGCACAATAATTTGTCTTTTAGTTCAAAAAAAAGAGTCGACCCCAATTATTAATGGAATTGACCCTGTTAAATAAAATTATTCTAATTTTTCTGGCAACTGTAACCCCGATAAGCGAACTCAGGGGTGGAATACCTATGGCTATTAGCCTGGGGTTTAATCCTATATTGGCGTATTTTAGTATCGTGGTTTTAAATATCCTCCTTTTTTTCCCTGTAACCATTCTACTCAAATTTTTTCATAAGAAATATTTATCTAAGTGCGACCTTTACCAGAGGTATATATCCCATATAAGAAACCGGGGAAAACCTTTTGTTGACAGATATGGAATGCTGGGGTTGGCTTTATTTGTAGCTATTCCTTTGCCAGCAAGCGGAGTGTATTCAGGTACCATTCTCAGCTGGCTAATAGGAATGAGCTGGCAAAAAAGTTTTCTTTCTATTTCTCTGGGAGCGGCCTTTGCTGGGCTCATAGTTCTCTTCCTTTCTCTTCCTCTCGCACAGTTTATTTGGTAATTAAATAATAAAAACAGATTGTTTATTGATATCTTTCCAAGGGAAAAAACCAGAAAATTGAATTTCCCACTTCAACCTCGCTAAGATGTGTAAATCTACCGTTGCTTTCCTGTCGATAGAGCCTGTACCTGTCTAAATCCATAGACCCGTTGGTTAAAGGTATTTTAGCTCTGTCTTCATTATCAAATGTTAATTCCAAAATCATCTTTTTCCCCGAAGATATAATACTTTTTTCTTTTATCCTGTGAAAACTGTATTGTACTCCGGTAGAAAGGGGAGGATTTTTATCTATTTCATGTAAGTAGAGAGGGACTAATCCACAACATTTATAAGAATAAGTATTAATAATTTTTCTACATTCGGAAAGAAGTTCATCAGTTAAACATTCTTTAATATACAGAGATCCCTGCCTTATATAGCAATGGTAGCCTTTTTTTAAAAGGAGTATTTTTACCTTAATAAGTAGCTTTTTTATTTCCCTGGTAAGGTTAGACGAGGAACTTATTGATGATTCTCTTTGGAAAAGTTGATATAAAATATATTCCTTGAGGGTAATGGGAGCATCTATTTTAAGCCACTCCTGGTAAAGGTTGATAATAGACATCTCCCAATCGGGAAGAATGGTTTTATGAAAATACTCCTCGGTCAAACTGAATAATACTTTTATCTTCTCCAGATCGTTGAGCTTAGAATTTAAATCGTTAATCTCATTTTTTTTCAATAGGAGTTCGTTTTTCTTTTCCTCTTTCCATCTACCTTTTTCCAGGTTCTGGATATGGCGTGAAATGCTTTGTATTCTATCTTCAACATCCTTTTTTTCCCGTAGATAGTTCCGGGCTACCACTTTATTTACTATACTTTGGGCATCTTCTCTCTGATTGGGGGTAAGGGGGTGAGTAAAAGTGGATTGGGGAACGAGCTGGAATAGCTGGTGGTAATCAGGGACAAAAAATGTCCTGGTGCTAGTTTGGTTAAGGTTGTTGATTGCTTCTTCCAGATCGGGGATTAAATTAGAAAAAGATTCGGATAGGCTATGTTTTGTTAAGGGGTAATTTTTTATAAAGGATTCACCGACTGCGTAGATTTGAAAGCCATTAAGGGACAATAAAAGATTACCAGCACAATATGTTTCTTCAATCATTTTTCTGAGTTTGCCTTGCCTGTTGTTTATTTTTAAGAAAACAACAGGTATTTTCTGTGTAGAGATGATATTTTTTCCATTAAGAAGCGTTTCGTATAAAGCAATCTTAAAATAGGTAGCGGTGGTGAAGGAGTGATCCCATAAGGTCAAATCGTTGCCTGGCCTCCTGGTTTCAGAAGGAAAGGTGGTATAAATGGGTTTTACAGCCTGGAAAACATGGTTTTTAATATTCTGGAGGCTATCTTTTATAAAGGCTTTGTTAATTTTTTTCCATAAACTCTGGCGGTATTGGTCAATTTTATTGGTGTGAACCAAAGTTTCTACTCCTAAAGGTGTAGAAAAGTAGGTATCATCTTGTGGTTGCCGAGAGATGTCCTGAAGGAATCCTTTCTCTTCTTCGGAAGCTCTTTGGTCAGCAAGCCTTAGAAGGCTCACTATCGGGTTCTTATTCTTAAATGAGCATTCTCTCTGGCACCTTTCGCAACCGTGGTGAGAGCAGATCAAGCTGAGCGGGTAAAAATCAAAGGGTGGTTGTTTATTATATAAGCCAGAAAGGGTGATAGTTTTTTTAAATATATCCGGATAATTATCATTAAGAGGCAACAGGGCATGTGTGTCTTCCTGAGAATTATCTATGGCTTTGGAATGGATAAAGTTAGCGCTAAGCTTACCAATATCGTGCAATAAGGCAATAATTTCCAGGAAGAGAATTAAATCTTCTTTTTTTCCCTGGTTAAGGCTTTTATCAATTTCCATAGTGGTTTGCCTGCCTGTTATAATTATAATATCCTGTAAGTTATTCTTTTTAAATACTGGGGAGTCGTCTAACGGTAGGACGGGGGACTCTGGATCCCTTAGTAGTGGTTCGAATCCATTCTCCCCAGCCAGTTGAAAGTAATTTCTAAGATTTTTGGTAGTTTTTATTGTCATATTATTCAGAAGGGTAAAACCCCGTGGGAATCTCATGTTTTTATGTCGTCCTGGCTTCGACACGGGATCTACGAATTTAAAAAATAGAGTTGACCCCATTAC
>QLUP01000068.1 GCA_018725485.1 Candidatus Lithacetigena glycinireducens
TTTTCACCTTAATATCACCGTATCACCCTTCGTTCCCAAACCTCATACCCCCTTTGAAAGAGAGAAACAACTGTCAATAAAAGACTGTTACGAAAAAATTGGATATTTAAAAAAACAGCTTCATGAACCTCTTTTTACCCTGAGAGAACACGACCCTCTAATGAGTTTTCTTGAAGGGGTGTTTGGCAGGGGAGATAGAAATTTACACAGGGTAATACTGAGTGCTTTCCAGAAAGGGGCTCGGTTTGATGGTTGGGAAGAGCATCTTAAGATTAATTATTATCAACAGGCTTTTGTGGAAGAAGAGATAGACCCTTTGTATTACTTAGAAGAAAAGGAAGGACCACTTCCCTGGGAGATTATAAATTGTGGCTTATCCCCGGAATTGTTAAAGCGGGAAAGAGATAAAGCCTTCAGGGAGGAGGAATCAGATGCCTCGTTATTTGCTGACATTTAATAAAAAAAGGTCGGTAAGATTTTTATCTCATCTGGAAGAGGTAAGAGCTCTGGAAAGAACTCTACGCAGAGCTAATATCCCGCTAATGTACTCGCAAGGTTTTTCACCTAGACCGATAATGTCCTTTGGACCCCCCCTTCCGGTAGGTTTTTCCAGTCGGGCTCAATTGATGGAAGTTAAATTAGATAATCAGCTTACACCTGAAGAGATAATTTTTATGGTTAACTCCACTCTGCCTGAGGGTTATAACCTTTCAGATGTAAAATATTTGCCTGATAGTTACCCTTCTCTTGGAAGTTTCCCCATGGCAATTAGCTACTTGTTGTTAGTAGAAGGAAACGGAATCAAATTGTCTATTAACAGTTTTTTGAGTCAACCATACTACCAGGTTTTACGGGAAGATAAGAAGAGGAGAGAAAAATTATTTAATATCAGACCTTTTGTTTTACATTTAGCCATCATCAATCAGGAAGAATTAAGTGATTTTTTTAAAACAATGAACCTCTCCTATACTGCCGAAGACTTCTGTTGGCTTGAACATCCAGACAGTACCTTGCTTTTTTTCCAAAGCCTTTATACCACTGAAGGTAGTGTGAAAATAGCGGAATTAGAAAAGGCTCTAAATGTTAAAATTATTGATGGTGAAAGAATCAGTATTGCGAGGTACCGCTAAGAAATGATATTTGATTTTATTATATCTGCCTGGCTTATTTACCTGTTTTACTCGGGCTATAAAAGAGGGTTAATAAAGCAGTTAAGTGCTGTTTTAGCTATTTTTATAAGCTGGTACATTGCTTTAGCCCACACTGACACCTTCATAACCTTATTAGAAAGCCGATTATCCTTGTTAAGCAGAATCACTGCTTCTATGGAAAGATTTTTCTTAAGGCAAAACCCTGCCCTTTTTGGCATGAGAATATCCGAAGAAGGCATAAAAGAATTTATCAATACTCTGCCCTTTTCACAATCCATCAAGGAAATAATTATTGGAGGGGTGTCTGATTTAACAGCAAGCCTTACTCCCCTGATACTGGCGAGCGTATTGGGGAGACTCCTTGGATTGATTCTTCTGGGAATAATCTCATTCCTCTCGCTTTTCTTTTTGACACGCTGGTTGCTGAATTTCACCACTACCATAATCACTAAATTACTTAAATCCCTTCAACCTGTAGGTTTTATTAATTTCGCTCTGGGAGGGGTTTTAAACCTTTTACTTTATGGACTGTTAATGGTGTTTCTTTCGGGTTTTGTGGAAGCGCTACTGCATCAGATGTTTCCGGGATTTATCTCCCTTCAGTTAGAAAAATCAATATTGTTTGGTTATATTCGGTTTCTGTCAGAGCAGGGTTTAATAGAAAAAATGGTAATTTTCCTTTATTATCAACTGTTAAACCTGCTTAAATAATTTTAACTGCAGATATCTTATGATATAATAAAAAGAGATGAAAAGAAAGAAAATTTTAGGAACAATATTAAAAGTTTTGATACCGGTAGTTATCGTTATTATCCTTATGGGAACCGCTTATAATTTTTTCCGAAGACCACAAACTTTTAATCTTTATGGGCAAGTAATTAACAGTAACGGGGAGTTTATCGTCGGAGCAAAGGTATCTCTACCTGAACGGGGAACTGAAGTATTAACTGATAGTAAAGGTAAATTCACTTTTCCTCCCCTTAAAACAGGTAAGGTAAAGATAAGGACAGAGGTAGTAGGGTTTCATCCCTATGAGGAAGAAGTAAATGGTGTAGGCGGAAACAAAATCCATCTACTCATCATCCTGGTAGAGGTAGGGAAAGAAGAAGCCCTTATTCGGATTAAGGTGTTTGATGAGGAAACGAAATCCCTTCTGGTAGGCTCGGTAATTAACATAGGGGAAACAGTCTGGTACACAAATGAAGATGGTTTAGCTACCATTCCTCTAAAAGCCGGGCTTCACTCGGTGGAAGTGTTACATCCGGGTTATCAACCGTATAAAGTATTAGGGGTAGAAACTTTTACTGGTAAAACTACCAATCTTAAAGTAGCCTTAAATAAAGAAAGACCCTTACCCGGAACCTACGGTAACCTGGAAGTTAAAGTAACTGATGCCCAAACAGGTAGAGCTATATCCCAGGTAACCGTTCAGGTGGGAGAAAAGAAAGGACTCACCGATATTGAGGGCTACCTTTTAATAACCGAAGTCCCTGCTCAGAGCTCCGAAGTGGTTTTTACTGCTTCCGGATATCTGACTTACAAAGAAGTGGTATCCATAAAAGTTAACGAGAACACCATGTTAAATGTAAAATTGCTTTCCGGCCAACAGGGGCGTGGTGGGATAACCGGGATAGTCAAAGATAGTTCTAACAGTTTACCTTTAAGCGGAGTATCTGTAGAAGGAAAAACACTTAAGGCGCAGACAGGTTTAGATGGGAGATTTGTTTTTCCTAACTTAGTCCCCGGTCCTTTAACTTTATCTATAAGTTTAAAGGGTTATCAAACCGTATGGCGAGAAATACAAATTGAAGCTGGAAAAGTTTTACAACTGGAGATATTCTTGGAGAAAATTGTGGTAGATATAAATTTTTCAGGTAGGGTAACGGGTATAAATAACGAAGCAGTCGTTAGGGCTCGGGTTTCAGTAGGGAGCACCCAGGCTTTAACCGATGAAGAAGGAAGGTTTTTCCTGAAAATAAGAAATGATGAAAAGACTGTTATTTTTGAAAAAGAAGGGTTCTATACTCATACAGCTACCTTGCCCGATGACCCTACTATAAAAGATGTTTATCTGGATATTCTCATTTATAAAATTGTAGCGGATGGTACTTACATCGGCAAAGCTTCCTCTTTCCAGGGAGAGGTGGAAATGAAGGTAGAAGTAACCTCGGGAAAAATTAGGGGGTTGAAAGCTCTTTCTTATGAAGGGAGTTCTGCTTTTATGGAAGCGTTTCAGGAAAAACTGCTGGAAGTAGCTCGCGAGGTATTACGAATGACACCAGGGGATTTCTTAAGGAAGTATAATCCCGTTGATAGTGGTCCAAAAGAGGTTATTCTTTTAGCTATCAAGAAAGCGCTGAGCATACCTTAAAATATAGGGTTAACTATATTTTCTGTCTTTCTGGACCCTGATCCAGAGTTTCCGCTTTTCCATACGATTGGGGACAGTCCCCATGTGGATTTTAGGGGACTGTCCCCTTTGCTGCGCAGAGACAATAGAAACGAATTAAAATTCTACCGCTATTGACTCAATCTCTATTAAAGAACCCCGGGGAAGCCCTTTAACTTCTATGGTGGTACGAGCCGGATATATTTCCTTAAAGAACTCTTTATAGACCTCGTTGAAATCGGCAAAATCCTGTAAATTGGTTAAATACACGGAGTTTTTAACTACATTATCCAGTGTAAGGCCACCTTCTTCCAAAAGAGCCTCGATATTCAAAATTACTCTTCTTGCCTGTTCTTTGATATTTTCGCCAACCATCTCACCAGTTTCCGGGTCAAGGGGTATCTGACCGGACAGGAAAATGATTTTCTTAAACCCTTCTACCTCAATTGCCGGTGAATAAGGTCCGATAGCTTTTGGAGCTTTAGAACTTTGCAGAATTTTTTTCATTTTTAACCTCCCTGGTTTAATCAGACTGTTTTAATCTGGCTTTAATCCACAACGCCCATTCTAATCTTTTTTTAAGAAGAGCGCACTCTAAGTCATCCGGTAGATAGATACTATCATTGGCAAAATAATGATTAGCATGGCATCCACCGCTGCAATAAAATCTTGCCCAACATTGCAAACATTTATCCTTGGTAGAAAAATCAAGGGCTATAAACCTGTTTCTCAGTTCTATGTTCTTCAGACCTTCGCTTAGGTTTCCTAAAATAAAGCCAGTTTCACCAACAAACTGGTGGCAGGGATAAATATCCCCTTCAGGAGAAATAGCGATGTACTCCCGACCAGCACCGCAACCCCCGGTCCTTCTTTTAAGGTCGGGTCCCCTCATAGGATCCAGAAGGAAATGGAAAAAGGTTATATCTCTACCTTTAAGCCTTTCTTCTAAGTACCATTGGGATAGTAATTCATATTGCCGGAATATTTCGGGTAAATCATCTTCTTTTAGGGCAAAACTATGTTTTTTCCCCACTACCGGTTCCATGGAGACTACCGGAAAACCCTCATTAAAAAGATATTGGGCAGAGTCAGTGAAATGAAGTGTCTGACTGGTGTAAGTGCCACGAATATAGAAAGGTGGAGGGTTTTTAGAAAGGTATTCTTTAATATTTTGAGATACAGTTTTATATGAACCCTTACCCTGAGGGTTAAGACGGTAAAGGTCGTTGGTCTCCTCTGAACCATCGAGGGACAGTACGGTTTCAATGCGGTTATCAATCAGAAACTCCTGAACGGGTGGGGTCAACAAAATAGCATTGGTGGTCAGGGTAAAGTTGATTTTCCTTCCTTCTTCCAGGGCTTTTTTGTTCCCATAGTAAACAGTATCCTGTAAAACAGGAAAGTTTAAAAGCGGTTCGCCACCAAAAAAATCAACTTCCATTTCCTCGTAAGGGGAGTTCTGGAAAAGAAAATCAATAGCACCGCGGGCTTTTTCAGAATTCATAGCTAATAGACGCTTAGAAGCAGTTTTATTCCTGACAAAACAGTAAGAACAGGCAAGGTTGCACCTCCCCTCAATTAAAAGGCACATACCCTGCAGGTGAGGGGGATATTCTGCTGGATAAACTAAGGGTGGGGAATAGAGAGCTTCTTCCTGATAAAGAGTTAAAAGTTCATTAAAAACTTCTTTGTTTGCCTGAGGAATTTCAGAGAGGGAAAGTTCTCCTAACTGGTTCACATTTTTAAGAATATCATAGGTTTCAGCTGAAATTTCTATGAGGGTGTCCGAATTAACATCCAGGGCAAGGAATGCTTTACCACAACGGAAAAGGTGAACCTGTCCCTTCCCTTTCTTCAGGGTAGAATTTTCCTGCAAGCTTATTTGCCTGGTTTAAGAAAGTTTGTCTGGTTGGCTATAGTACAGGAGGTTTTACAAGCCGATTGGCAGGATACTTTGAACCTTTCCAGCGTTAAGGTCTTAAGGGCTTTTTTGAAAATTATTTTTAATTTTTTCATCTTATTTCTCCTAT
>QLUP01000069.1 GCA_018725485.1 Candidatus Lithacetigena glycinireducens
TTGGAGATTGGTGAATAGGTGTGGGGTGCAGCAATCTCGTGTTTTACTCTTTGGTTTTAATAATTATCGGAACTCCGGAAAAATCGTGTTGCTCCCGGAACATTTTCTCCAATCTGTTTCTGTCATCTTCCCTAAAAAGACGAGCCTTATTGATAGACAACACAAAGGTTGGTGGAGCCACTTCAGCCTGGGTGCCATAATATATTTTCAGTGATGTGTTAAGCTGGAAAGTTTCCAGGCAAACATTTACCTGGTGGGTCTTAATCCTACGGTAATAATTCCTTCCTACCTTGAAAACAGTTTTAAGCAGTGTTTTCAAACCCCTCTTTTTATTGGCCGAAATAAACACTATGGGAGCATACTGCATCTTAAAAAAGGCTTCTTGAATATAGGCAAGGGCTGTTTTTTGTGTCCCCTCCTGCAATAGATCAGCTTTATTCAGGACGATAACCACGCCCTTCTGGCTTTTTTCAATCAGGTAAGCAATAGTTTGGTCCTGCTGTAAAACACCCTCTTCCCCACTTATCATCAATATAACCACCTCAGATGACTCTACTGCTTTTACTGTTCTATCAATTGAATAAGCTTCTAGGGAAGAAGACACACTCTTCCTCTTTCTTAATCCAGCAGTATCCACTATACGCAGTAAACCCTCAGGGGTATTAATTTCTTCCTCCAGACTATCGCGAGTAGTCTGCGGGCGGTCATCAACCAGGGCGCGGTTATAACCGAGGAGTGAATTAAACAAGGTTGATTTTCCCACATTGGGCCTACCCACAATGGCCACCCTCAATCCTTTTCCCTGAAGAGATTCAAGTACAACTCCCTGTTTCATGATTTCCTTTTTCAATCCACCAAGCCCGTAATTCTCTAAGGCTGAAACAAAAAAGACCTTTTCTCCTAATTTATAAAATGCGGTGTCCTGGTATTTAAGGCTCTCTACCTTATTAACCACTACCAGGTAAGGCTTCCCTACCACCCTGATGAATTGTACTATTTCTTCATCTATAGGGGTTATTCCTTCTCTTCCGTCCACCACCAGAATAATTAAATCCCCATCTTCCAACAGATTACGACCGATTAGCTGAACCTTTTCTTCCAGGTCATCAGTAACCTCAGGTTGATAACCTCCGGTATCGTAAAGATAAACACAGCGTTTACCTTCTTTGAGCAGTACCTCCAGATAGTCACGGGTAACCCCGGGCATTTTATCTTCTATGGAGATTCTTTTGCCTGCTAAATGATTAAAAAGGGTAGATTTTCCAACATTAGTCCTTCCTACTATCACTACTTTAGGTATATGCATTTAAGTAATCCTCTACCTCCTTAATGACCTCCATAGGGGTGGAAGCTCCTGAAAGCAAGGCAATACTGCTAAAAGATAGAAGTGGTAAGCTATCCAATTCCTGAAAATGCGACACCAGAAACACCCTGGGGTTTACAGTTCCCACTAACTCAAAAAGTCGCCTGGTATTAGCACTTTTTCTATCACCCAACACAATAACCGCATCTACTTTTTCTGAAAGCTCTAATCCTTCTTTTTGCCTTTCCATCATCTCCTGGCAAAGAGTATTACGATAAAGAAGCTCTTTTACTTCGCTCTTAGATGAGATATGACTCAGGGCATTTTGAACATCCACCAGGCTCTGGGTAGTTTGTTCTACCAGGGCAATTTTTGCTGGTAACTTACCGATTTCAGCTGGATTGAGAAACACCTGATAACTGCCTTCTGGAAGGTAAGAAGTTACATACTTTATCTCGCTGTGCTTTTCATCACCCAATATCAGGAGGAAATAACCCTGATTAATTAACTGCAGGCAGTTTTCCAGCAACCGTACCACAATATGACAGGTGAGTTCTCTTACCAATAAACCCTGCTTTATCAGGTCACTTTTAACCTGCTTAGGAAGCCCATGAGCTGGACCCAATAGTATAGATCCTTCTTCTACCCCCTGGTTAAATTTTAACAGACCTCTGTCTTGAAGCATCTCTTTTGCCCTGCCATTGTGGGTTAAATCATTCCAGAGATAAACTTTATTCTCCTTTTCCCTATCTAAGGCAGCCATTGCCTCTTTAATGGTTTTTTCCACGCCTTTGCAATAACCTAATTTTTTTGCTTTTATCAGCTTAATCTTTTTGTTCATACAACTTATTTTTCCTTTAAGAGATAAGCTCTATTATAGACTTATTTAACTCTGCGGTCAGTTTTACCACTTCATCTTTAAAAGAGGATGCTCCTCTGCCCTGCAAAGGTATCCCTACCCTCAGGTAAAATTTATGTTTTTTAGGAATAAAAAAACTGATAATGCCTACTTTGTAGGTTCCTTTTATACCCACAGGCACTATCGGTACCCCTGCTTTTAAGGAAAGGTAAGCAGCTCCAGCTTCGAAAAGCCCCATCTCCCCGGTTTGGGAACGGGTTCCCTCAGGAAAAAGAACGATTACTCCTTTTTGCTTTAGAATTCTCATTGATTCCAGGAGAGCATTTCTGTCAATCTCTCCCCTTTTAACCGGGTAACCTGCTAAGGAGCGCATAAAAAAAGAAGATAAAGGATTTCTAAATAACTCGGCTTTACCCATAAAGAAGGTGGGATGTTTTGATAAACAAACCAGAAGCAATGGGTCGCTCCAGTTTAGATGGTTTGCTGAAAGAATAAAAGGAGGTGATGGAATGTTTTCTGAACCCTCAATGGTTAAATCAAGTAATAATGGCTTTATCAGCCCTGTCAGCAGGTAACGGGCAAATCTATAAAGAAGCGGTTTCCTAATGAGCTGGCTATCCTTAGTAAATGGACTGGTATGCGTTTTCATCGGGAACCCTTCACTTTTAACTGAGTAATTTTATTGGTTATTACTTCAACTACCTGGTTTACCTCCATTTCTGTAGTATCTATATAAAAAGCGTCAGAAGGGATTATTAGGGGTGATATTTTTCTCTGAGAATCCTCTTCGTCTCTCTTTCGGATTTCAGCAAGAACTTCATCTAAATTAAGGTTCCCTTCACCCACATCTTCCAGATAGCGCCGATGGGCTCTTTCAGACAGGGACGCATCCAGATAAACCTTAAGGTCAGCATCTTTAAAGACTACCGAACCCATATCCCGCCCTTCAGCTACCAATCCTTCATAGTTTTTAGCCTCTTTCTTTATTACCTCACCAACTTTTTCCCTTACTACCAGAAGCTGGGAGATTTTAGAACTCAAGCGGTCAACTTCAGGTGCTCTAAGTTGAGAGCTTACATCTTTTCCATTAACTTTCACTTCTTTATCACTTTTAACAACGATATTTTCAATAGCCTTAATTACTTCCACCTGAACAAGAAGCTCCTCTTGAATTAAATAAGCAGCAATGGCTCGGTAGTATAGACCAGAATAGATAACGGGATAACTCAGTCTTTCAGCTAATAATCTAGAAACAGTACTTTTACCCGTTCCCGCAGGACCATCAATAGTGATAATCATAACTGCTACAAAGCTCCCACAGTATGAAGAAAAGAATAAAAAAGCTCCACTCCAAAACTTATGTATTTTGATATAAAACCGGTATATAGCATAAATATAAGCACTAAGATACCGTAAAAACTCACCTGTTGATCCTCCAGGTAGCGAAAGGGGCGAGGAACAAACAAAAGAAGAAAAGCCTTGAAACCATCAAGCGGGGGCAGCGGAAGTAGGTTAAAAAGCAAAAGAACAATGTTGTACATACCCACATACACTAAAAACTGTTGTACATAAACCAGGTTGAAAAAAGGTAACTGGTTAAGAATCATTAGCAGTAAGGTTGCTACCAGGGCTAATACCAGGTTAGCTGATACTCCTGCAACACTGGTTAACAAAAGGTCTCTCTTGGGGTTTTTATAGTAATAGGGATTTATGGGAACTGGTTTTCCCCAACCAACACGGAAAATAATTAAAGCCAAAAGTCCTACCGGGTCTATATGCCTTAAAGGATTAAGAGTTAATCTTTTCATATAGCGGGGAGTGGGATCTCCAAGTTTATCAGTTACCCAGGCATGGGCAAACTCATGGATGGTAAAAGCGACCATCAAAGCTCCGTAAAGTAAAAGGGTATTAAGGGTGAATAATCTATCAAAAAAAGAAAACATTAATTCCTCCGTTAAATTTAAAAATAGTTCCTGGTAATGTTAAATAATATCATATCAAAAAACCTCTTTAGTTTAAAGGTAATTTTTTTCCACATACCTCAAGGCTTCTTCCCGATCAACTAAATCTCCATTATAAGATAAAAGCTTTACCTGCCTGATTATTCTTTCCAATTGTGGACCCGGGGAAAACCCTAATTTAAGCAGGTCCTCTGCTTTAATATTTTCTGCCAGAAAAGATTGATATTTTTTCTCGCACTCTTCCAAATTAAAATTGCTTTTAGCTAAGTGGATAAGTATCAGATGGTTAAAAGCCTTTAAGGGAGCTTCCCGAATAACCAGGTCAATGGGCATATCCTTATATTTCATAAAATTCTGATAATCAACATGCTTGATCTTCAGGTTCAGCTTTCTCAACAAATTAATAGCAGTTTCTCTTTCTAAAAATGAAAGTAAGAATAATAATAGAATATCCCCTCGGGATGGTTTACCATTTTCCGGTGTAATTTCCCCTAAGCGGTTTAATTTTCTTATTTTCTCCCCGCCAATAGTTTTTAGCCTGGAATCTAACAACCCTAAAAAGGGATGTTCATCTAACATTTCTGATAAACTTTCAGTTTTTATATTTAGCAGCAGCTTAAGTTCCCTGCCAAATCGGGTATCCAGGTAACTTTCAAAAAAGGAAGCTACTTTTTCCATAGCCTCTACCAGAAGATCTGCTTCTCTTTCCCCTAACCTGAAATCAAGGGTAACAGCATAGCGGATTGCCCTCAATATTCTAAGTGGATCTTCAATAAAACCATAAGCCCTCAAGAGTCTGATCTTTCTTTCTTCAAGATCCTTCAACCCTCCGAACATATCAACCAACCTATAGTTTCCACCTTCTGGAAATAGAACCATACTGTTTATAGTAAAGTCCCGTCTTAAAAGGTCTTGAAAAAAAGGAGCCCTGTTGATTTTATTCACTTTACCCGGGGGGGAGTAATATTCATAGCGGGGTTTGGCTAAATCTATGCTGCCGCTATCAGCCAACCTGAGGTTTACTGTGTAATAGTCAGGATGGTGCCTTATTTTAAAACGCTGGTCTATCTTTAACAAACCCAGGAATGTATCTAATTTTTTCGGGACAACAAAATCCCATTCTTCCCTGTGGGCTCTCCCCAGCAATATATCTCTAACCGCACCCCCAACCAGGTAAAGGTGAACACCTTCTTTTTCTGCTAAATAAAATACCATTTTCACCTTTTCCGGCAATTTCACTTTTATACTTTTAGAATTGCCTTTTATTTTTTTCCACCATCCCTGTTTACGAATAACCTGAGAAAATTCGGGCAGGTGAAAATAATTCTGATAATCTTTAAGATTTAGAAGCTTTAAAGCCCGAATATCACTGGATAAAAGAAACCCCT
>QLUP01000007.1 GCA_018725485.1 Candidatus Lithacetigena glycinireducens
GATTTACATTCTTCTTTTTCAGAAGATACTGAAAAAATAATAACATCTTTAAGACTCAAACTTACTGATATAAATCAACTCGAATACCTGGAAACCCTAAGCCAAAATATTAAGAAGTATACAGGAGCTGATATAACAGATAAGCAGAAGTATCTTAGAGAAATAGTCGTAATTATAAAAAATCTTGACCGCAAAAAAGAAACAACCTATGAGCCCCAGAAACCTAAAAAGGAGGAAAAAGTTTCCTTAAACTTAAATTCACCACTTGATTCTATCAAGGGGATTGGTACCAATAAGATAAAAGCTCTTAATAGGCTAAACCTTAGAACTATATACGATGCCTTGTGGTATATTCCGAGGTACTACATTGATAGAACCAAAATTAAAAAGGTAAAAGATTTAGAAGCAGGTAAAGAACAAACCTTATTAGTTGAACTGGTAAGCTGGGAAAGAGATCAAAAAATCCGAAGTTTGACTGTCAGTAAGGCAGTTTTTCGAGATGAAACTGGATATATGTATGGAGTATGGTTTAATCAAGCATTTCTCAAAAAAAACCTTAAGCCCGGTGATAAATTATTCCTTAGCGGAAAAGTGGATTTTTTTAAGAATCGTTGGGAAATATCTTCACCTGATTACGAGTTATTTAACAATACTGAATCATTAGAGCATGGAAGGTTAGTTCCAGTATATGATCTTACTTCGGGAATAAATCAAAGGTTTTTAAGAAAATTAATCCATGATTGTCTTGAGAAATACAGTACTTTAATAAAGGAATATTTACCTGAAAGAGTTATTTCCGAAAACCATCTTTTGGAGTTAGGCAAAGCAATAACTGAGATTCATTTTCCTGAAAGTGAAAATTCAAAGGAATTAGCGCGTTATCGGCTAATTTTTCAGGAGCTTTTTAACCTTCAACTACTGGTTTTACTAAGAAAAGAGCAAATTAAAAAATCTTCCTCCCTGCCATTAAAAACAACAGGTATCATGTTAAAACCCTTTATTACAAATTTACCCTTTGTTCTAACCGAAGATCAAGTCAGTGTTATTGAAACTATTAAGAAGGATTTAGCAAAAAATATTCCTATGAATCGTTTACTACACGGGGAAGTAGGGTCTGGAAAAACAGTAGTGGCTATTGCTGTGGCTTTGATAGCTATAGAAAATAATACTCAGGCAGTTATTATTGCCCCTACCGAAGTACTGGCGATGCAACATTTTGCCTTAATCAGTGAAATGTTAGAACCTAAAGTAAAGTGCGCTCTGCTTACAGGTAGCATTTTAGCCAGCAAGAAGAAAACCCTTTTAGGAAAAATAGCTTCAGGAGAAATAAACCTGATTGTGGGCACTCACGCTTTATTAGAAGATCCTGTTAATTTCAGCAGGTTAGGCCTGGTGGTTATTGATGAACAACACAGGTTCGGGGTCGCTCAGAGATGGAAGATTAAATCAAAAGGCAATAATCCACACCTATTAGTTATGAGTGCGACACCCATACCTCGAACTTTAATCCTGACTCTTTATGGAGATTTAGAAGTTTCAACTATAAAGGAACTCCCGAAGGGAAGAGGAAAAATAAAAACCTACTGGGTGGACTCAGCAAGTCGGGCTAAAGTTTATGGGTTATTAAAGAAACAAGTTTTAGCAGAAAGACAGGGGTATATTATCTGTCCGGCTATAGAAGAATCGGATAAGCTTGAACTTAAAGCTGTAACTACATTATTTGAAGAGTTAAAAACTGATTTGTTAACAGGTGTTCGTCTGGATATGGTTCATGGTAGATTGCCCTCCAGGGAATTAGAAGCCAAAATGAACGATTTCAAAGAGGGAAAAATTGATGTGTTAATAGCTACTTCAGTAGTTGAAGTGGGTGTTGATGTTAAAAATGCTAATTTTCTGGTTGTTGAAGATGCCCATAGGTTTGGTTTATCGCAACTTCATCAGCTAAGGGGAAGAATTAGAAGGGGGAACTACGATGGATACTGTTTTCTAATTAGCGATCCAGTAAGCGAAGAATCAGTTAAAAGGTTAAAAATCATGGTTACTACCGACAATGGTTTTCTAATCGCGGAAGAGGATTTAAAGATCCGGGGTACTGGAGAATTGACAGGGCTCAGGCAACATGGTTTATCAGAGTTTAAAATAGCCAATCCTCTCAGAGATTTGAAAATACTTGAACTGGCAAAGAAGGAAGTTGAAAAAATTCTTCTACAGGACCCCTTTCTCTCCAGAGAAGAACATAAACTTTTAAAGAGTTTAGTTACCGGTAATGAAGATAGTGTAGATTTGATGAGGGTTTAATGATGATAAAGATTACTGGCGGCTATTTAAAAGGTCATTACCTGAAAACCGATTTGAAAGGGGTTAGACCTACTTCCGAACTGGTAAGACTATCTATATTTAATATACTGGAAAAAAAAGTTGAAGGTGCGGTGGTATTAGACCTATATGCAGGATGTGGAGCCCTGGGAATTGAAGCTTTAAGCAGAGGAGCAGAAAAATCAGTTTTTGTTGATAAGAGCTTTAAGGTAATTAATGTAATTAAGCAAAACCTGGTTAAAACAGGGCTAACTGGTAAAAGTATAGTGAAAAAATTAAATTTACCAGAAGGAATTGGAATGATTACGGAGTTTGCCCCATTTGATATTATTTTTTTAGACCCCCCCTATGAAAAATTGCTGGTCTTAAAGACTCTTACGCAGATTAGTGTTTTTAATTTACTGGTAGAAAACGGGCTGGTTATTGCTGAGCATTCCATCAGAGAAGATACACAGAATAACATTTTTAACCTAATTATGGTAAAATCATATAATTACGGTGATACTAATTTAACTATATATAGCAGGGGTTAAAAATTTAATGAAAAAAGCTGTTTACGCCGGAACTTTCGATCCCATAACCATGGGTCACCTGGATGTGATAGAAAGAGTATCCCGCATTTTTGATTTATTATATATTGCTATAGCAGCAGAAGTTAAGAAGCAGGTATTATTTAGCGCTAACGAAAGGTATGAGCTTGTTAAAGAAACTACCAGCCATCTGAAAAATGTTGAGGTGCATTTATTTTCTGGTTTACTGGTTGATTTTGTTAAATCTATGGATGCTAAAATTATAATTCGGGGTTTAAGGGCATTGTCAGATTTTGAGTACGAATTTGAGGTTGCCAGTGCCAACAAAAATTTATATCCTGAGGTTGATACACTTTTTCTACTAACTTCCCTTGAATTTAGTTTCTTAAGCTCTTCTCTGGTCAAAGAAGTTGCGAATTTGGGTGGTTCTGTTGAAAAATGGGTTCCTCCAATCGTTGATAGGAAACTCAGGGAGAAATGCAAATCTATATCTCATGAATAATACCCAAAAAATAATTGACCTTTTAGAAAAAACAGTTATGAGTAGCAGTAATCTTCCTTTTACAGGTAAAGTGTTACTTGACCGTGAAAAAATTTATAGTTTAATTGAAGAACTTCGCGAATCGCTTCCCCAGGAATTTAACCAGGCAAAAAGAATTGTTTCAGAAAAACAGATAGTTCTTGAAGATACTCAGAAGGAAGCATCCAAAATCCTTGATAAAGCTAAGTCTGAAGCCAGCAGGTTGATAGAAGAATCAACCATTACCAAAGCAGCCCAGGTGAGGGCTGAAGAAATAGTCAGACAAGGAGAAAAGGAAGTTAAGAAACATGCAATAAGCGTGTTAAATCAATTAAAAGGTGTAGTAGAAAGACTACTTAGTGAGATAGAAAAAGAAAAAAGCAAATTAGAACAAAACTTGTGAGGTTTTTGTGGTCATACTGGTAATAAACAGTGGAAGCTCCTCTCTTAAATTTCAACTGGTTGACATCCCCCCCTACAGAGTACTAAGCAAAGGTAAGGTGGAGAGGATTGGTCTGCCTGATCCCTTCATGACCTATTTCGCAATTTATAAGGCTGAACCTTCTCCAGATAACTCTAGGTTTGGAGGGTCCAGGGATTCAGCTCTTCAATATTATTCAGTTCACTCAGATAGCAAGACTCTGGAAAGAGAAGAAATTCGTAACCACCGGGTAGCCCTGGAAATGGTATTTGAGACCCTTACGGACCCTGATTTGGGCGTTATTCCCGATGAAAGGGTTATTCAAGCGGTTGGACACAGGGTGGTTCATGGAGGAGAGAAGTTTTCCGAGTCGGTGTTAATAAATGATGAAGTGCTTCAGGTGCTGGAGGAAAACTCTATACTGGCTCCTTTGCATAACCCTCCGAACCTGATGGGTATTTATGCCTGTATGAAACTACTTCCCAATGTACTACAAGTTGCAGTTTTTGATACCGCTTTTCACCATTCTATTCCAGCTGAAGCCTTCCTCTATGGTTTACCCTATGAGTTTTATGAAAGAGAAGGCGTAAGGAAATATGGGTTTCACGGAACTTCCCATAGGTACATAACCAGGAAAGCTTCAGAGATGACAGGTATCCCCCTGGATAGGTTAAATATGATTTCCTGTCATCTTGGAGGGGGAGCAAGTGTAGCGGCTATCAAAAAAGGACGGTCTGTAGATACCTCTATGGGATATACGCCCTTAGAAGGGATTATGATGGCTACCAGGTGTGGAGATATTGACCCCTACCTTCCATTATATCTTATGAGAAGACATAATATGTCCCTTGACGAAGCTAATGATTTTCTGAATAAACATTGCGGGGTTATTGGTTTAAGTGGTATTAATGGAGATATGAGAGATGTAGAATTAGCTGCAGCTAATGGAGATAGCTTAGCTTATTTGTCTATGAAGGTCTATGCTTATAGGATAAAAAAATACATTGGGGCTTATTCAGCTATCCTGGGTGGGGTTGATGTCATTGCTTTTACTGGAGGAGTAGGACAGAACTCACCGGTTATAAGGGAAATGATACTCGAAGATCTTGATCATATGGGTATAAATCTGGACAGGGAGAAAAATAATCAATGCCGAAGCGAGGGTAGGATTAGTGCGCCATCTTCTAAAATCAAAGTGCTGGTAATTTCCACCGATGAAGAATATATTATTGCTGAAGATACCTATTCAGTAATAAGCAAATCAATTAAAATGCCCACGCTACTCTGATGATAATAAAAATAAAAGATATTAAAGAAGACCAGGTAAAAAAATTGGTTATTGACATTGGCAAAGAGCATTTTTTAGATATTGATCCAGAAGTATCTTTATCAAACAGGTTGAAAGGTGAGATAAATCTTTTTTTAGAAGATAAAATATGTTTGCAGGGCAAGATTGCTTATAATTTATCTCTTCCATGTTTCAGGTGTAATAAAAGCTTTGAAAAGCAGTTCACTGTTGATATAAATGAATATTATGAAGAATACGATGCTTCTAATAGTTCAATTAAAGACATAGAATTGAATAGTAAAAGCATTATTACCTTTCCTTTGATTAATGGGGAGATTGACATTCTAAATGTAATTAGAGATTACCTTATTACATCTATTCCTATATATGCAGTTTGTCCGATATGCAATGAATCTGAAAGCCAAAGGAGGTGAAATAAATGGGAGTTCCCAATAAAAAAGTAACCAGGAAAACTATTTCTCAAAGACAAAGCACCCAGAAACTGAAAAGCCCTGGGTTAGCTAAATGCTCTAATTGCTCTAACCTTATACCGCTCCATACCGTCTGTCCCCATTGTGGTTTTTACAAAGGGAAAAAAGCCTTAATCATTAAAGAAAAGAAAGAAAAAGAAGGAGCTAAATAATTGATACCTTATAAGGTAGCAGTTGATGGTGAAGGTGGTGATTTCGCCCCCGGTGAGATTATCAAGGGGGCTTTAGATTTTCCCCGTTCAGCAAATAGGGAAGTGGTAGTAGTTGCTTCTGAAGAAACAGTTAAACCCTATGCTAAGGAAATTGACTGTTTTTATTCTTCTGACACCCCTCCTATAGAGGAATCCCCAACAGAAGCTATAAGAAAAAAAAGGAATTCCTCGCTTTTTGTATCCCTGGATTTATTAAAAGAGAATAAAGTAGATGCTGTAATCACAGCCGGAAATACCGGATACCTATTAGTAGGTGCTACCTTAATACTCGGAAGGCTAAAAAATGTGGAAAGGCCTGCTCTGGGGGTTTTCCTTCCTACCATAAGTGGTGGTAAGAACTTTATAATTGATGTTGGAGCCAACCCTGATATAAAACCTCAGCATTTAAAGGGTTTAGCAGTACTAAGCCAGCTTTTCCTGGAAATATCCACCGGTAAAACTGCCCTGGATATAACCTTGCTATCTAATGGAATAGAAGAAAGTAAAGGAAATTTTTTCACTAAAGAAGCCCTTAAATATCTCGCAGAAATACCTAATTTTAAGGGTTATGTTGAAGGGTTAAGCCTTTTTAGCGACCCGGAAAAAGTCATTTTAACCGATGGCTTTACAGGGAATATTGTTATTAAATCACTTGAAGGATTAGGAGACTATATAAAGCAAAAACTTATGAGTAAAGACTCAAATTTAGCTAATAGAGTAAAAATCAATATGGGGTTATTACTATTAAAATCTCACCTGAGAAAAATTCTTAAGTCGCTGGATTATTCTGAATATGGTGGAACACCCCTGTTCGGGGTTAATGGTCTGTGTATTAAAGCTCACGGCAGATCAAAAGCAAAGAGTATAACTCGAGCAATTGAAGTTGCTTTTAGTTTATTAGAAAATGAATATCTTACAAAAGTTAAAACTCGCTTGGAGCAAATGGTCCCGTAAATTATTTTCTGAGGTTCCAGGTTCTAAGTTAGAGAAAAAAATAAAAATCACCTTTAAAAATCCTTCTCTACTTAAAGAAGCAATGTCCTTTAAGTCTGAAAAACAGGAACAGTTAGAATTTATTGGTGATGCTGTTCTTGGTTTGGTTGTTTCTGATCTACTCTGTAAAATGCATCCAGACTTAAAAGAAGGGGAGCTAACTGTGGCAAGAAGCAATCTGGTGAATAGAAAGATATTAGCGCATAAATTCAGATCTTTCGGTTTGATTAAATATCTTAATGCTCCGGCGGGAATGGAACTTAGTGATAAGTTCCTCTGCAATGCCTTTGAGTCCTTATTAGGCGCTATTTACCTTGACCAGGGTTATAGTATTTCTTATTCCCTGGTTAAAAGATGGTTCAAAGAAGAGTTATTTGATATTCGCTCTCTCCTTTTAAGAGATTTCAAAACCGAACTACAGGAATTAATGCAAAAGAAAGGTTTGTCTTTACCAGTGTACCAGGTAGAGGAGAGAAGTGGCCTTTTTTATGCAACCCTAAACTTAAATGATGTAATGTTAAATGGTATAGGTAATACCAGGAAAAATGCTGAACAGGAAGTAGCCTCTAAAGGCGTCAATCACTTTAAAAACCAGAACTAAATAAAAATCTTTAATTCTTCTTACCATATCTATTGACTTTTTCTTTTTTTAGAATAAAATTATGTAAAGTAAAATACCTTGACAAACTACGATAAAAGTTTAGAGAAAATTGAAAGCTTAGCAGAACTCTATGATTACTATGGTGTTCTATTAACACAAAAGGAACGCCTGGTAATTGTAAAGTTTGTGGAAGAAGGATTATCTGCTGCTGAAATAGCTGAAGATATGAGATGTTCAAGGCAAGGAATTTATGACACTCTGCTGAGGATAGAAAAAAAACTGAATTCTTTTGAGAGGAAGCTCGGTATTTTAAAAAGAGACAAATTGTTGCTTGATTATTTGCAATCAGTCAACAATGCCTTTCCTGAGAAGGAAAGAGAAGAGATTAAAAATTTAATATTAAAAATCGGAGGTGATTACTCTGGCAGTTAGAATTAGATTAAGTAGAGTTGGAAGAAAGAACGAGGCTATTTTCAGAATGGTAGCGACAGATAGTAGAACCCCCAGGGATGGTAAGTTTCTTGAGATCCTTGGTCAGTATGACCCAAGACGAGATCCACCTAAAATAGAATTAAAAGAAGATAGAGTTCTCTATTGGCATAAAATGGGAGCTAAACCTACAGCATCAAGTTATTCTTTGATTAAGAAAGCAGGAATTGAACTTCCATGAAAGAAATCATGGAATTCCTGATAAACAAGCTGCTTTCCGAAGAAAAAAAGTATGAAGTTATTGAAAATAATACCGATAACAACGTTGTTATTTTAGAGGTGTCAATTCCTTCTTCTCAGGTAGGCCAGCTTGTGGGTAAAAATGGTAGCCTTTTGAAGGCGATTAAAACTGTACTTAAAGCAAGCCCGCATTCGCTGGGAAGAGATGTAATAATTAACATTAAAGAGGTAGAAAATGAGTAAAACATTGGTAAAAAGGTCTATTCTTTTAAAAGCTGTAGTTGACGATGCCCTTAAAAATGACTTACTAAAGCAATTACAGGACAACCAGAAAAAGATTGACCTTGAAATTGAAAGACTTAACTATCAAAGCAATAAGCTACTCCTCGAATCACCCATGGATATTCGAGAGAGTATGGCTATAAGAAAAAGGGTAGAAGAAGAAAAAAGAGATGGTGAATTGCTTAAAGATCAGATTTTAAAAAAAATAAAGGAAGTTAATTCCCTGGATTTAGGCAGCATCTATCCTATAGGGGTAATTGAAGGCTTAGCAGAACTCAAAATTGGCGATAATCTCTGGGATAAGGTTAATAATTGCGAGATTATCATCAAAGATGGAATCATAGAAAAAATTAATGACCAATGAGAATTGATATTATTACAGCATTTCCAGAATATTTTTACAGTCCGCTCGAAGTTGGAATAATCAGGAAAGCTTTAGAGGAGGAATTATTAAAAGTAGAACTTCATAATCTTCGTAATTTTTCTTCAGATAAGCATGGTAAAATAGATGATTATCCCTACAGTGGAAAACCGGGAATGATAATAAAAGCTCCCATTGTTCTGGAGGCTGTTAATAATGTTCAGAATCTCTTACCTTATACTCCCAAAGTTGTATTATTTACCTCTACAGGAGTTAAGTTAAATAATTCAATTGCCAGGAATCTTTCTGAGAAAGATGGCTTGATTCTAATTTGTGGGCATTATGAAGGTATTGATGAAAGGGTAAAAGAACATTTTTCTCCCCTTGAGATATCTATTGGAGATTATATTATAAGCGGGGGAGAAGCAGCAGCCCTGGTTTTAATTGAAGCTATTATCAGGTTCTTGCCTGCAGTCATAAAAAGAGAGTCCTATGAGGAAGAATCTTTTGAGAACAATCTTCTGGAGTACCCTCAATATACCCGACCTCCAGAATTTGCTGGAATGGAAGTGCCAGAAATACTATTATCCGGGAATCATCAAGATGTTTCAAAGTGGCTTTTGAAAGAGTCGTTAAAAAGAACACTCTTATTGAGACCTGATCTGATTAAAAACAGATATTTCTCTAAAAGTGAACTGGATATCATAGATATCATCTTCAAGGAGTTCGTAGAATTGGTTAATTGTATTCCCAAAGGAGGAAATGATTTTGAGTAATGCATTAGAATTAAATGAATTATTAGGAATTGAAAATAAGCATAACGATTTTAAAGTGGGTGATACGGTTAAAGTGCATTGGAAAGTGAGAGAAGGTAGCACTGGTAGGGGACAAATATTTGAAGGAGTTGTTATTGCCCGAAAGCATGGTGGGCCAAGTGAAACTTTTACTGTTAGAAAGAGATCTTCTAATATAGGAGTTGAGCAGATCTTTCCCTTACACTCACCCAGAATAGAAAAAATTGAAGTAGTCAAAAGAGGTAGGGTAAGGAGAGCAAAATTATATTTTATTTAAGAGGTTTGATAGGAAAGAAAGCAAGGATTAAAGAAGAACACAAGTAATATGGATACCTCCCGTTTTTTAGATGAAATAATTGATTGGATGAAAACTTTGATTATTGCTGTAATAATTGCTCTTATCCTGAGGAGTTTTGTAATCTCACCTTTCAAAGTATCCTTAACCTCTATGTATCCAACCCTTCTCCCTGATGACCTTATATTGGTAGAAAAAATTAGCATGCGCTTCTCGTCAATAAAACAAGGAGAAGTAGTAGTTTTTCGTGCTCCCCTGGGAGAAAGAAAAGACTTCGTTAAAAGAGTTATTGCGGTGCCCGGTGACAAAATAGAAAGCAGAGAAGGGCATGTTTATGTAAATGACAAACCCCTGGAGGAAACTTATCTAAAGCAGGATTTTAGCGTATCTATTGTTCCTCAAACTGTTAAGCAGGGGGAGTATTTCGTAATGGGTGACAATAGGGACAACAGTTTAGATAGTAGAAACTTTGGAGCTATCAAAGCAGCAAACATTAAAGGTAGAGTGATTCTGGTTTTCTGGCCCTGGTTTAGATGGCAGGTTTTAGCCTATAATAGGAGCTCTGAGCACTAAATGATAATTGCTGGAGTGGATGAAACAGGGAGGGGATCTATTGCCGGACCAGTAATAAGCGCAGTAGTGGTCTGGATCCCTCCCGGTTTCTTTGTTAAAGAATCTAAATCCTTAAAACCTGAAGAAAGGGAGAAGTTATACCCATATATCCTGGAAAACGCGGTAGATTGGAGCGTTGGCATCGCTGAAGCGGATGAAGTGGATGCTTTAAATATTAAAGAGGCCACTTTACTTTCTATGAAAAGGGCGGTAGATAAGATTAAACATCCTATAAATATTTTAATAGTTGATGGGTGTGATCTGATCAAAGATATCCAGACGATGCAAATTGCTACCCCGAAGGGCGACCTCCTTAACCCGGTGGTAGCAGCAGCTTCTATCATAGCCAAAGTAACTCGTGATAGGATTATGACCGATTTATCAGCCGAGTTTCCCATTTACCGATGGTACGCAAATAAAGGGTATGCAACTAATTATCATCTCAAGGTGATTAGGGAGTACGGTTTGTCCAAACATCATAGAAAATCCTTTATTCATGAAAAATAAGATTCTCGGTAAATGGGGTGAAGATTATACCTGCAATAAATTAATTAGTACTGGCTATAAACTGATTGAAAGAAATTACCGAACACCATTCGGAGAAATTGACCTAATTTTCCAAAAGGGAGCCTATTTTTATTTTATTGAGGTTAAAACTCAAAATTCACCTTTTTTTGGTTTACCCAGGGAAAAAGTTAATCGGAAAAAGATAATCCATTTAAGTAAATCAGTTATATATTTTATGGGAAGATTCAATTCTAAAGATGCGAATATTCAAATTATGGTTGCTGAAGTAATTAATAAAGACCATGAGGTGCATTTCGAACTCATACCTGTTGAGGTGTTAAAATGATAGCTAAAGTTTTATCTGCTGCTATTTGGGGTTTAGAGGTTATACCAATTGAAGTGGAGGTAGAAGTTAGTCGAGGATTACCGGTATTTTTAATTGTAGGTTTACCTGACCAGGCTGTGCAGGAATCTACTGAAAGAGTACGATCAGCAATTAAGTGTTTAGGAGTTCCTTTTCCTTCAGGCAGGATTGTTACCAATATGGCTCCTGCTGACTTAAAGAAGAAAGGACCTCACCTGGATTTGGCTATTGCCCTGGCCATTCTCGTTCACGAAGGAGTTTTATCTCAAAAGCAAATTTCTAATAAACTGTTTCTGGGTGAACTATCTTTATCAGGAAACTTAAGACAGGTAGAAGGTGTTTTACCGGTATCTTTAAGTATTGATAAACTAAAAGCATCAGAACTAATTGTTCCCTACTTTAACTTAAATGAAGCACGATTAGCAAAAAATACTATTTCCAGGGGATTCCACAACTTGAAAGAGGTTGTTGATTATCTCAGGGATGATATATTGCTAGCTCAGGATAATAATAAAACAGAAGAAACAATCACAGTAGGTAATGAATTGGATTTTGAAGATATTAAAGGGCAAAGACTGGCAAAAAGAGCTTTGGAGATATCTTCTGCAGGTGGACACAATGTTTTGCTTATTGGTAGTCCAGGTAGTGGAAAAACCCTTTTATGTCGAGCATACCCAACTATAATGCCCCTACTAACAGAAGAAGAGTCATTAGAAGTATCCAAGATTTATAGTGTTTCAGGACTGCTAAAGAAAGGTTCCCTTATAAAAGTTCCCCCCTTCAGGTCTCCTCATCATACTACCTCTACCGTGGCATTAATTGGGGGAGGGACTATTCCCAAGCCTGGTGAAGTAACCTTAGCTCACAGGGGGATTTTGTTTTTAGATGAATTAACTGAGTTTAGAAAGGACTCTATTGAAGCATTGAGACAACCTTTAGAAGATGGACAGGTAACTATTTCCAGAGTGTGGGGTAGTTTAACCTATCCCTCCAGGTTTACTTTTATTTGTGCTATGAATCCTTGCAGCTGTGGTTATTATAATGATAGTATCAAGCCCTGCAACTGTTCTCCTGCGGAAATAAAAAAGCATCGTTCTAAGATATCAGGTCCAATTATTGATCGTATTGATATCAATCTCGAGGTACCCTCCCTTAACGATAAAGAACTGAAAAATGATAATCCAGGGGAAAGCTCAAAGCTCATTAGACAAAGGGTGCAAACAGCAAGAGAAATTCAGCAGGAAAGGTATAAAAATGAAGCTTTTATCCTTAACTCCCAACTAAATCCTAAGGCTATTAAGAAGTATATTCATTTATCAGGAGATGCCAAAAAATTGTTGGAAATGGGGTCCTCCCGCTTAGGACTCAGTGGTAGAGGTTATGACAGGGTTCTTAAAGTAGCCACTACTATCGCAGACCTGGAAGGTTCAAATATGGTAAAAGCTGAGCACATTGGTGAAGCTTTGAGTTATAGGATAAATCTTTCTTATGAATAAGCATCTTATTTCCCTGCAATATTCAGATTTATTCACCTATAGGGAGCTTATAAACCTGATGGAGGTTTATAAAAGCTATGAAAATGCCTGGTTAAAACTTGCTTCTTCCAGGTCCCTGTTTGATGATCAGGTTAGAGAAAAGAAGGTTAAAGATTTCCTTAATAAAAATTCAGTTCAGGAAGTAGTTGATAACCTATTACAGGAAAACATTTACCCCCTGACAATTTACGATAGGGATTATCCTGTTCTTCTAAAAGAATCAAAAAGCCCCCCTCTGGTTATATATACCAGGGGAAATAAATCTCTCTTACAGGAAGATAGTATTTCCGTTGTAGGAACGAGAAAACCAACTCCCTATGGTAGGAAAATTGCTTTTGAACTATCTGCTTATCTGGCTGATTACCTTACAATTGTTAGTGGTTTAGCGCTGGGGATTGATAGTGAAGCTCATAAAGGAGCTTTAAAAGGGTCAAAAAAAACGATAGCAGTTTTGGGTTCAGGTTTTCACTACCCTTACCCTCCAGAGAATAAGGAACTATTTAATAATATAATTGCTGAAGGCGGATTAATTCTAACCGAATACCCCCCTTACATTAAGCCTGATTCCTGGAGGTTTCCTGCCAGGAATAGGATTATCGCAGGGATAAGTAAGGGTACTGTAGTAATTGAAGCAGGGATTAAAAGTGGGGCTTTGATAACAGCAAACTATGCTATGGAAGAGGGAAGGGAAGTGTTTGCAGTTCCTGGACTTATTACTAACACTAACTCACAGGGATCAAACAGATTATTAAAAGATGGAGCTCATCTTGTGCAAAAGTATTCTGATATCTTAGAAGCGTTAGCAGTTTTTCATAACTTTAAACTGGGAAGTACTGACAAGGTAATAAGTGATGGTCAAGGGCTGATAGGTTTTTTAGATGGCGGTCCTTTATCAGCAGAAGAGTTAGCGGAAATGGTTTCGGAACCAATTGAATCTATTTTGTTCAAACTTTCCTTGTTGGAATTAGAAGGTAAAGTAGCGAGAAAAAGTGGGATATTTCATAAGGTATAATTTAAGCTCTTTAGCTATTCTGGCTTATTTTCTAACCGATAGAATGACCAAGAATTATTTTCTGGTAAACCCTACTAAAATTTTAGATTGGGGTTTTATTAAGCTTCACCTGGTAAAGAACGACGCTGGAATTTTTGGGTTACCTTTACCTGGAGGTATTAATACACAGATTATTGTTTTATTAATTTTGTTTTCATCTATAATATATTTATTTAAACGAGAAAAGAAAAAAGTAATGCTTATTTATGGCGTAATAATGATGTTTACAGGAGGATTATCAAACATACTGGACAGGTTTTACCATGGTTTTGTAATTGATTTCATAGATTTAGGTTTTTGGCCTGTTTTCAACCTGTCTGATGCCCTCATATCTTTTGGTACAATTGTAGTCCTCTGGAGAGTTTTTAAATAGAAAGAATAGTGGTTTGCGAAGTTCTACGTTTAGATGTTTTTCTGGGTAAAGTTTTATCTATTCCTAGGTCGCAGGCTCAGAAATTGATAGAAGAGGGTAGGGTAAAAATTGAAAATGTTGATACTATTAAATCTTCAAGAAAAACTAAGGTTGGTGAGGTTATCTGGGTAGAATTACCCGAACCAATAGACTTGGGTTTAGGAACTGAGATTCCCTTTAGAACTGTTTTTGAAGATGAGCATTTGTTAGTTGTAGATAAACCAGCAGGAGTTGTTGTTCATAAAGCTCCCAATGTTAAAGGTTCAACCTTAATTGATGGTTTAATTTATAAAGGGGTAAATCTACCATCCGGTGGAAGGCCTTTAAGGCCAGGAATAGTCCATCGTCTGGATAAAGAAACTTCGGGTCTGATGATTATTGCTAAAACAGATAATGCTTACTATCAGCTGGTGTCCATGATGAAAGACAGGTTAATTTCCAGGAATTATATTGCCCTGGTTAAAGGAAAACCACCGAAAGAAAACATCATCAACGCTCCAGTTGGGAGAGACAGAAGAAGAAAGACTATAATGGCTATAAGCCTTGCAGGTAAAACTGCAATAACCCATTACGAGGTGATTCAGTATCTTAACCATGCAGCATTATTAAAACTTACCCTGAGCACTGGAAGAACCCATCAAATTAGGGTGCATCTTAAATATACAGGGTATCCTATTTTGGGTGATCCGCTGTATGGGTGTCCGGTGAGTTTTTTAAAGCGTCAGTTCTTACATGCCTTTAAAATAGGTTTTACTCATCCCATAACTGGAGAACCAAAAACCTTTTTTAGCCCTTTACCCGAAGATTTAAGGCATGCACTTGCAGTTCTGAGGGATAATCGCTTAGGAGAAAACGAATATGAATAGAATAGGAGCGCATTTACATATTGCCACGGGGATAGACCCCCTGATAAAAGAAATTCAGTTACTAAACATTAATACCCTGCAAATATTTAGTGGTAGTCCCCGAACTTATAGGAAAACAGCTACCACAAATAGTGAAAGTCTAAAATACCTGGAAAATAAGCTCCAGGAGATAAATATTTATCCTCTGGTAATTCATGCTCCATATCTGGTTAACCTGGGCAGCTTGAGAGAAGATGTAGCCCTTAAATCAGCTTATACTCTGGAAAACGAACTTAGATTTTTAGAAATATTAAACGGTCAATTTTTAGTTTTTCATTTTGGTACCAGTAAAACCCCGCTTAATGAAAAAAGGATGATTTATTACCTTGATTCACTGGCAGATATGGTACCTCCTGGAATTAACCTTCTTTTAGAAAACAACCCTGGTGGAGAAACCTCAAAAATAGTATACCTTCAAAATTTGATAAATAAAGTGTCTAAACCAGATCGTTTGGGAATATGTCTGGATACCTGTCACTTATATGCTGCTGGTTATAACCTGAGAAATAATGATTCTGTTAATCATATTTTTGAGGAAGCTGATGGTATGGTAAAACTAATCCACCTTAATGATTCCAGGGGAAATTTAGGTTCAGGGGTAGATAGACATGCGCACATTGGAAAAGGTAATATCGGACTACAGGGTATAATTACTTTTTTACATCATAAATATATTGATGATCTGCCAATTATTATAGAAACTCCCAAAGACAGTCCTGACGCTGACGGTGATAACCTAAAAATATTAAGGCACATTTTAGGTAGAAAAATGGTTGACTCTAATTGACAGGTAATTGGAGTTGCACCCCTTGACATATTAATGTATAATGAAACTTATAGGCTTTCAACTTGTATTAGAGCTAATATGCAGCAAAGGAGGAACGATTAATGGAAACTTTAAAGGTATCAAAGACCTCAGAACCAAAAGGTGTTGCTGGAGCTATCGCCGCTGTTGTCAGGCGTGATGGAAAAACTGAAGTCCAGGCTATTGGAGCAGGAGCGGTAAATCAGGCAATAAAAGCTATGATTATTGCTCGAGGTTATCTTTCTCCAAACGGTATTAATGTTGTATGCACTCCATCTTTTACAGATGTGGTAATTGACAACGAAGAAAGAACTGCAATTAAATTTTTGGTGGAAGCTAAGTAGGAGGTTGAAATGTCTGAAACTGAAGTATTGAAAATTGCTACCAAATCAGAACCTAAAGCTGTTGCTGGAGCATTAGCAACGGTTATTCGGAATAGCAAGGGGGTAGAACTTCAAGCTATTGGAGCAGGCGCAGTGAACCAGGCAGTAAAAGCAATTATTATCAGTCGTGGTTATCTTTCACCAAACGGAATTGATATTGTTTTTGCACCTTCTTTTGCCAATGTAACTATTGATGGAGAAGAGAGAACTGCAATAAGATTTGTTATTGAAACAAAGTAGTATCAAACCAATATTAATATTTTTAAGAAATGTGAGCCTTGAGGGGCTCATGTTTCTTTAATTTAGAGCAAATATGTCCAAAAAATACTATTTGTATACTTATGGCTGCCAGATGAATTTTTATGATTCCTCTAAAGTAGAATCATTACTCGAACAAAAGGGAATAATAAAAGCAGAAGCGCCAGAAGAAGCAGATGTTATACTGGTTAACACTTGTTCAGTTAGAGACCACGCTGAAGAAAGGGCTTGGGGTTCGGTGGGGAATATAAAGCAGTTAAAACAAAAAAATCCCAACCTGAAGATCGGTGTCATAGGCTGTATGGCTGAGAGATTAGGAACAGATATTCTGAAAAGAGCTTCTTATGTGGATTTTATAATAGGACCCAACCAAATTAAGAATATTATTTCTGTACTTGACCGGGAAGAGAAGGGAAGTGTGGTTTTAACAGGCGACTCGTCACAGCCATATCCACAAATACCTATTAAGAAAACAAGAACAGTAATAGCCTATATTGCTGCCATGAAAGGATGCAATTGCCATTGTGCTTATTGTATTGTTCCTTACACCCGTGGAAAGGAAGAAAGCAGGTCTATTACTGATATTTTTGAGGAAGTTCAGCAGGTATTGGAAGAAGGACCAAAAGAAATCCATCTTCTTGGCCAGAATATAACTAATTACGGCAAAGACCTGGGAATGAAAAATGGATTTATCAGACTTTTAGAGGCTGTTCATAATGTTGATAAAGTTATCAGGCTAAAATATATAACTCCTCATCCCAAAGATTTTACTTTTGATATTATTTACGCTTTAAAACAACTACCCAAAATTCCTGAGCATTTTCATTTACCGGTTCAAAGCGGTGATGATGAAGTATTAAGAACAATGAATAGAGGATATACAACCTCTGAGTATTTAATGTTGATAGATGAAATTAGGAAGTATTTTCCTGATTCAGGTATATCCACCGATGTTATCATAGGTTTTCCTTCGGAAACCAAACATCGTTTTTCTAACACAGTTGATTTTTTCAAAAAAATTAAGTTTGATAATGCTTATATAACAACATATTCACCAAGACCTGGTACTCCTTCCAGTAAAATATATAACGATGTTGTTTCACCTGAAGAAAAAAAAGAAAGGCACCAGATACTTAGTGCTGTTCAAGAAGAAATTTCCCTTAACCTTAATCAAAAATATTTGGGTAAAACCCTTGAAGTGTTGGTGGAGGAGTATTCTCCTAAATATGGTGCCTTTTCAGGAAGATCAAGAACTAACAAAATTGTTTCTTTTAAATCAAGTAACCCCAAAATCATAGGCAAGTTGGTCAACATTAAAATAAAAGAAGCTGGCTCCTGGGTGCTTAAAGGCGATGAAGCCTGATAAGTTGATTTCTATCATTGGACCAACCGCTTCAGGAAAAACCGAATTAGCGCTATTAATGGCGTCCGAGTTTGCAGGAGAAATAATAAATGTAGATTCACTCAATCTATATAAACATTTTGATATTGGAACTGCAAAACCTTCTATCAATGAGAGAAATCTCATCTGCCACCATTTGATAGATATTTTAGAACCAGAACAAGCAATAACTGTAGTAGATTTTGTCTGTCTTGCTGAAAGAGCAATTGAAATCGTACGATTAAAGTCTAAAGTACCCATTTTAGTAGCTGGAAGTCCTTTATATTTTTATTCCTTGACTCGAAATTCCTTTAATCCTCCTCCCACGGATAATACTCTTAGAAATCAATTAATCCAGAGAGCAGAGTCTGAAGGGCTGGAATCGTTATACCTGGAACTTAAGGAGAAAGACCTTTCTTCTACCCTAAAAATTAATTCTTACGACAGGAAAAGAATTATTCGGGCTCTGGAGGTTTTTTACATTACGGGGCATCCCTTTTCCACCTTTAGAAAAAGTTTTTTTACCAGTGTTGACAGATACCCCCTGGTCAAAGTAGGTTTAAAACCAGGTAGAGTATATTTAAAAGACAGAATTATGGAAAGAACCAATAAAATGATTAATCAGGGATTGTTTGAAGAAACCAGGAATATAATCAGGGAGGGGATATCAATAAATGCCCCTGCTTTTGAATCCATCGGCTATAAAGAAGCTCTAAGATATATAAATGATGGGTTATCTCTGGAAGAAGTTAAAAATTGCATAAATATGAGGACATATAAATATGCTAAACACCAGATGACCTGGTTTAAAAGAGATAAAGATATCTTATGGTTTGAATATGATTCCAACCTGGAGTTTAAAGAGGTAAAAGATAAGATAATACTATATTTAAGGGAGAGATATGATTAAAAAAGCAGTAATCGTACACATCATTAACCCGAGAAAAATGAAATTAGAAAAAGAATATCTCGATGAATTACTTTACCTGGCAGAGGGAGCTGGATTTACCATTGTTGAAGTAGTTAAACAAAAGATATCAGCACCTCGGGCACCCTTTTATATTGGAAAGGGTAAACTGCAGGAGATTAAAGAAATAGCTTTAGATAATGATGTAGAAACAGTAATATTTGGAGTAAATAATCTTTCTCCATCTTTCAAACATAAAATCGAAGATTTTTTAAAGCTTGAGGTGATAGATCGTACTCGGTTAACCCTGAATATTTTTGAAGCTCATGCCTCTTCTAAGGAAAGCAAAATTCAGGTAGAGTTAGCCTTGCTCAGGTATGAGCTTCCCAGGTTAAAGGGAAGAGGCGAAGAACTTTCTCGTCTCGGTGGAGGAATAGCCACCCGCGGACCAGGTGAAATGGAAATAGAAAAAGAGAGAAGAATAATCAGGAAGCGGGTTAATACGCTGGAAAAATCCCTTAAAACACTATTTAAAAACCGTGGCACTATGAGTAAATCAAGGAAAAAACAGAACATACCGGTTGTTTCTATAATCGGTTATACCAGTGCAGGGAAAACCAGTATTTTTAATATACTTACCAAAAGTGACTTTACAGTAGATTCTAAACCCTTTACTACTCTTGACCCAAAGGTAAGGTATGGATATTTAGGAAACAATCATGGAGCTCTTTTTATTGATACCGTGGGTTTTATCAGGGATTTACCGATGGAACTATTTACTGCTTTTAAGGCAACCTTTAGCGAAGCCAGTAATGCTGATTTATTATTATTAATAGTAGATGTATCTCAGGATAATATTAATGAACACATTGAAACCATTTATAAGGTTCTAAAAGACTTACGAATTGAGGATAAACCATCAATTTTGTTAGCCAATAAAATAGACCTATTGGAAAATATTGGAACTGTTGTTAACTCTATAATAGCAATATACGATGGTTTGGTAATACCTACTTCAGCTGTTAGTTTAGAAGGTATTTATGATTTGAAGCAGTCCCTGAGAGAGAAATTGACCCATGCAAATACCCTTGTTTAGCAACCTGGAGGAGCTGGTTTCACAAATTGACCAGATTTTAGCAAATTATTTTCCTGCAATTGAGAAAATAAGGTCAAGAAATTTTCATAGAATTCATCATAGTATTATTGAAGCAGAGATTTCAGACATAGATTTAGCCTCTTCTAGTGGGTATGGTTATTCTGATTGGGGGAGAGATAAGATAGAGAAGGTATTTTCTAAGGTATTTGGTGGAGAAGACAGTCTGGTAAGACCACAGATTGTTACTGGAACTCAGGCTTTATACCTCGCTTTGATGGGTTCTCTGGCATTTAAAAGAGCAGGGAAGAGCAGGGGTTTTCTAACTCTAACCGGTCAGCCCTATCCAACCTTATTGCCAACATTGGAGTTAATCAAAGGACAGGGTATCAATATCATAGTTGAAAATATCCTGGAAAACCCTCTTGATGACTTTATTAGTGAGTATAAAGAAGTTGAATTTATTTACCTTCAAAGGTCTAAAGGGTATTCTATCAGAGAATCTTTAGGAATAAATGAAATTGAGAATATCATCAGTACAGTTAGACAACATTGCGAAAATGATCCAGTTATTATTGTAGACAACTGTTATTCTGAATTTGTTTCAGACAAAGAGCCTTGCCATCTGGGAGCTGATATTGTTGCAGGGTCCTTGTTAAAAAATCCTGGTGGTGGTATTGCCTCAACTGGTGGTTATCTTGTGGGGAAAAAGGACATAATAAACAAAGTAGTAGATTTCTTATATGGTCCTGGTTTAGGAAAAGAAGTAGGTCCGGTTTTTAACAAAAGGGATATTTTACTTGGCTTATATTTATCGCCTCTAATAGTAAGCGAATCACTAAAAGGAGTGGTTTTTGGTAGCCATCTTTTTACCAATCTTGGGTATAAAGTTCTACCAAGACCAGGAGAAGAACTTTCTGATAATGTATTGAGTATAGTTCTTAATTCTAAAGAATTACTGGAAAAGGCTTTAAAAACTGTTCAGAAAGCAGGGCCACTTAACCCACGAGCTACTCCAGCAGGTTCTGCTTTGCCTGGATATGCTCAAGATGTAATAATGGCAGGGGGGACCTTTACCCCGGGTTCATCAATAGAGTTAAGCGCCGATGCTTTGTTAACCCCTCCCTGGGTGTTATGCCTTCAAGGAGGGTTCTATTATGAGCATTACAGAGAAACTTGCATTAATATTGCGAAGGTTTTAGTAGATTAGACTTTAACTGTGAAAGGGAAGAGGTCTTCTGGCGACACTTTTAGAGATGACCTGTATCCCAAAATCCACCTTACTAATTCTCGGGGACACCCAGAATTTATAAGGTATTCAGAGTAATTCTTTCGTATTCTTTTATATGAAAAATTGATACCTGTTTGCTCTTTTACAAAACTTATACATCTTATAATTGACTTTTCGGTTATGGGAAAGATTCTAAATTCCTTGAAAATATTAATGGTTAATATAAGAAGTTCATGTGCAGTAACATCATCTGTTAAGGGAACCAATCTTGTGGCCTTTGTAGATGTTGTTATTTTTAAAAAAATGTGCCTTTTTATAAGTACAACATCTGATGGGGTTAATTTAACAAGTTCTTTTATTAAGATACCTGAATTTAGGAGTAATAAAATGGGTATTCTTAGTTCTGTGAGGTTATTGGTTAAAAATGCTTCTATTTGGGCGATTTCAACAGCTGTGAATGGTTTTACCTGGTTATGCTCATTATATACCTTGTTTTTTTTAATATTTACGGGGTTTCCTTTTATATAACCTTCATGTGTAAGGAAATCATAGAAAGAATATATAACATTAAGGCATAAGTTAATTGATGCTGGTTTTAAACCTTCATTAATTAAGCTATCTCGGAAATTTATAATAGAGTCCCTTCCGACTTCTTTAATTAGAAGGTAATTCTTTATCCTCCATTTGTTATATTTATTTAAAGCAAAAGAATAGGTTGATAATGTCTTGGGTGATTTACCCGAAGACTCAAGATATCTTAAATAAATCTTTGTAAAGTCATGTAACATTTTTTCCAGTTTCACTATAAAAAATATAATAGTGATAATTAATTATACATTAGTTCTACAATTAATTAATAATATTTGAATGAACCTGATTTATCCGTTTGGTTTATATATAATTATTACTTCCGATAATATAACTTATGTTAAATTACAATTGAAAAACGGGGTTCCAAAACGGGCTAAAAGG
>QLUP01000070.1 GCA_018725485.1 Candidatus Lithacetigena glycinireducens
GAAGACGGAGTAAGGTTAGAACAGGAATTTTCCCGCTTTCATATTCATAAGTTTGGGGAACAGCTTTCCGCAACCACGCAACCACAGAGAGACACCGAATATAATGCCTCCTCTAAGAACGGCAATGATTTTTATCTCAGGCATTAACATATATGAAGCGCTTGGCTTGCACTCTAAGGCTATTTTAACTTTACCGCCGATGAAGTCCCCTTCCGTCAGGTAGGGGATGAGAGGCGGTTTTTCTTGATTTTGTTTCAGTTCCATGATACTATACCTCCATGAAATACAGGCTTGATAAGGGTAATCACTCTGTCTATAGTCTTCAGTTCCACTATGTTGCATGTGTAAAATACAGACAAAAAGTTCTTACCGGCCATATCCCTGACAGACTGAAGGCAATCAACCTTGATGTTGCAAAAGCCTTTGGCGTAGAGATTATTGAGCAGGAAACCGCTATTGACCATATACATATCCTCTTTTCCAGTAAACCTCAAATACAGCTTTCCAAATTCGTAAATAGCCTGAAATCCGTTTCTGCAAGACTGATATTCCGGGAGTTCCCGGAAGTAAAAAAGAAACTCCGGAAGGGGCGCTTTTGGAGTCCATCTTATTTTCTTGCTTCAACAGGACAGGTAACACTTGAAGACTTAAAGAAATATGTAGAGAATCAGAATGCGTAAGACCTTCAAATACAGACTTCTGCCCACAAAGAAGCAACTCCAGAAACTTAACTGGACTCTGGACAAGTGCCGTATCCTGTATAACTCCTGCCTTCTTGATAGGAAAAACAGATATGAACAGACGGGCAAAGGGCTTACCAGAATAAAGCAGCAAGGGATACTGAGAGTCGATAAGAAAATAATAAGTTCTCTTAAGGAGGTTCACTCTCAAGTCCTTCAGGATGTGCTGTTTCGGGTAGACAGAGCATTCCAAAACTTCTTTCGTAGAGTTAAGGCAGGAGAAAAACCCGGCTATCCCCGCTTTAAGAACGAAGGTCGTTATGATAGTTTTTGTTATCCTCAATCTGGTTTTAAGATAACCGAACAAGGTCTTAAACTTTCCAAGATAGGAACCCTTAAAATCAAACTTCATAGGCAACCTGTTGGCACGATTAAAACCTGTGTTATCAAAAGAGAGATTGACAAGTGGTATGTTTGCTTCTCTGTTGAATACGAACCTGTTAAAAGACTTATACCTGCTCAATCTATCGGCATTGATGTAGGTATTAAATCCTTTGCCGTTCTTTCTGATGGCACGGTTATAGATAATCCTAAACACCTTTGTAAGTCCGAACAGAAACTTATCTCCCTGCAAAGACAACTTTCTAAAAAGAAGAAAAAGTCTTGCAATAGAAAAAAGGCAAGAAAGATTGTTGCTAAACTTCACTGCAAGGTTTGTAATAAGCGTTCTGATTTCCATCATAAAGTTTCTCGTAAACTTGTCAACAACTTTGGCTTTGTAGCAGTTGAGGACTTGAATATTAAGGGCATGGTTAAAAACCATCGCCTTGCTAAACATATTTCTGATGCTGGATGGGGGCAGTTTCTCAGTTATCTGCAATACAAAGCGGCAGAAGCTAGTGTTGTAGTAGAGAAAGTATCTCCACATTATACAAGCATCAATTGCAGTGTTTGCGGCGAGCCTGTCCCTAAAACTCTTGCACAAAGGATACATAGCTGTCCTTTCTGTGAGACTGTTATGGATAGAGACCATAACGCTGCTCAAAATATCCTCCTAAAATCTACCGCAGGAACTGCGGAAAGTAACGCTTGGGGAGAGGCGGTGCATCAATGCCCCTCACTGAACCAAGAAGCCTCATCCATAAGGGTGAGGTAGTTCACAAATATGTGGATAAGGCGCTGGAAGGTAAAATCAGGCAGTGGCGATAGCGAATACACCGTTTCTATGAAGGAAAACGGGGATTTTGCCTGTTCCTGTCCCAAGTGGAAGTTTAAGAAAGGCGAGAGGGAAGACTGCCACCATATTAAAGGGGTAAAACAGGGCATGTCGGAGAATCTTATGGAAAGCCTTAATACAAGGGTAAGGATGATATTTGACGCCGCTGAAAGTAATAAGGGATTTAAGAGGTATTTTAAGTATAGTCCCCTACATCGCGCTTTCAACAGCCCTGAGGGTTTTATGCCTGATACGTATATAGACGGGATTACGCTCTGTAACAATGTAAGAACAATAGCATTCAGGAGAACAATTTCAGAGCTTAAAAAAATTATAGATTTCTACAGGTCTTTGAGCTTTGCACAACGAATCGATATGGAAAAATTCAACAAGTGCCAGAAAGACGAAAATACACGGATTAATGAACTTGTGGATTTTATGGCAAAACACTTTGGCGAAGGATTTACTTCTAAATATATGGCAAACATGGCGAAGAAGATGGGAAAAAACGATGAGTCGCCACTTATAGGAATAAGCCTTTAACGTATATTTCCAAAAAATGCAATAATGGTGACTTGCCACACCGTTAAACTTTGCTCGTTGCTATTAATATAAAAAACGAATAAAAAGGGGGATTTTTTATGTCATACACTATACCATACGCGCAGCAAAAGAGAGAGCCGTTGATAGGAGTGATGAAGATAACAAAACTCAGCAAATATGGGGCTGACGGGGTTGACCCCGAGACAAATGAGCCCATGTCTATATCCCTTTCCAAATACGCTCCGCAGGCAACATACGATGTCTTTGCGTCTCTTAAAGAGGGTGATGTTATAAGGGTGGAAGTGCAGGAATCAGGGGGCAAATACTACGCCAATAAGATTGAAGTCGAGGGGACAGAACCACAGGAGATAGCAACAAAGGAAAAAAAGGTCGTTGCTCCACCTGATAAGCCTGCTCCATCTGTTCCTGAAGCTCAAAGCGCTCCGCCCCATAAACAGCCAAAGATAATAAGTAAGGACGACTACTGGACTGCTAAGTTTGAGCTTGACCAAAAAGAGCAGGATAGGAAGAACATAAATTTTATCCTCGGCAAAGCCGTGGACCTCGTAATCAGCGATGCAGAGTTGAAAAACCTGAGCATCTACGAAAAGCTTGACCGTATCGGTTTTATCGGCGCGTCTTTCTGCCGTAATGTTGTGGGAGTGCCCGAAGAGGGGTTCAAAAACCTTAGGAGGGACGCTCTCAGGATGAGCGAAGCAGCTGCAAAGAAGAAAGCAGAGGAAGAAGTAAAGAGCAAGGGCATTTCCGGCGCAGCTAAGGTGAGATAACGCTGTATGGTGAGAGGAAAAACCAAGACCAAAGGTAGCGCTGCGGGGAGCAAGAACAAGGAACAGCAAGTGGTATCAAAGACGCTCTATAATTACAAGGAGGGGTGTGGCAAGAGCATCCTTACACATGATAAAAAAAGCGCTTCTGTCCACTTATTTCCCAATATGCTTACGCTTAAAGAAATAGGCGACCTCGGGATGTTAGAGGGCGAGGCATTGGCTGATTATATCAACCTTTACTGTCGCTCTGAAGAGAAGAAGCCTGAACCCTCGCCCTCTAATGAGCCTGAAGCTCATACCGTCATTTTTACTGAACAGAACTTACAGGAAACACCTGCCCCTGCCGGGGTTGAGATGACGGGGATGTTATTTTGAACGCTGCAAGCGGCATAGATATATCATTATTATCCGATAAATGCAGGAAATTATGCCGTGATCATTTAACAGCGTTCGATGCTCTTTCAGCTTTTGTAGACAAGCTCGAAAAAACTGCCAGTGAAAAAGATATTGTCAAAAGATGCGATTTTTTGGAAGATTGTATTGCCTCTGCATTAAAGGCAAGATGGCTGAAACTTGATGCTTTCCTGATTGATGTCTCATGCCCGTCATCGCTGTGCAATAAGGGTGGCAAATTTCATAATAATGATGGATCTGAAAAGGTGAGAATAGGGTATAAGCGATGGGCTTTTGCCGTTAGGATACGGAATGCGCTCATCCTTGATAAAACCAAGGGTGGGGATAACAGTGTTGTATTGTTAGGGGAAAGGCTTCGGAACAATGGCAATGTTTTTGCAAGTCTACAGAGGCTTATCCTGTTATGGAGGAGTTTTCTCTATAAAAATTATGATAGGAAGGACATTGAGACAAAGAACAACTGGAGATACCTAACGGGTGGAGCGTCTTGTGATAGTTTAAGGCAGACTGTTTCCTTACTGTCAAGCCCATATAATTATGATAAAAAATATGAAGCAAGGGAAACTAACACTAAACGGCTGTTAGATATTTGCGATGTTATTGAAAATATAGATAAGGATTTTGAAGCCCTCGGCAGGTTTTTTGCCGAAGCTTTAGGTGAGAGATTCACAAAAATATATTTCTCTAAAATGGCGAAGTCCACTATTGATAGTAATAATATTTCTTTAAATCGGTAAGATATGCTATTTGACCTTTACGAGCCAGTTTCCAAACAGAAACAAAATGGCAAGAAAATTACTGGCTATACAATTTATGATGCAGAACAAAAAAGAAGAACAAAGAGAAATGACTTACCTGAGTTTTATCCAGACCTTCCTCAAAAGAAATATTCAATAATTTATTGCGACCCACCTTGGGATTATAACGGCAAACTGCAATTTGATAAAAGTAGTAAAGATGTCGATAGTATCAATTTAGACAAACCTATTTTTATCAGTGCTGCAAATTTTAAATATCCAACTATCAAAACTGACGTATTAAAAAAATACCTATTTATGAAATATCCGAAAATGATTGTTTATTGTTTATGTGGGTAACTAGCCCGCATCTTGCGCAAGGCATTGAATTGGGTCACGCCTGGGGTTTTGGATACAGAACTGTTGCCTTTGTTTGGGATAAGATGGTTCACAACCCAGGTCAATACACTTTATCTTATTGTGAACTATGTTTAGTATTTAAACAAGGTCGCACCTTTTATGCGGACAAGCCACAACTTTTTATTGTAGAATACGAAAGGAATAAAACCCCTAACAATAAAATCGAGGCGACAGGGATTAAGCTCGACGGGTTTTCAGCGCTGGTTGCCCCTGCGCCTCATTCAAATCGTTAGGCGCAAGATATAATCAGAAAATGTTAAACTGTATCGTATGAGAACCCCATTGAAAACTATCCATAAAATAATACATGGCGATAGCAGGCAAATGAACCTTCCCAATCAGAACAGAAATAATAAAATTTTGTGAAACCATAGGCTTTGACTATATGGGCGCAGTTATTTGGCAAAAAGTTACCACCTGCAATACAACAGGCGGAGCTACAATAATGGGCAGTTTCCCCTTTCCTCGAAACGGAATTTTAAAGCTTGATTATGAGTTATCTTGCTTTTCAAATCAGGGGAGTAATCACAAAGATGAGAGAGTTAGGCGCAAAGGAGATATGGAAGTCTTTGCTATTAAAGAAGAAATTGCAAAATAAACAAATGAGAGAGGTTATTAGATGCCAGATTTAATCGTAGTAGAATCTCCTAACAAGGCAAAGCACATCAAAGAAGACTTCCATTCGCTGAAAAAC
>QLUP01000071.1 GCA_018725485.1 Candidatus Lithacetigena glycinireducens
AAGACAATTTGCACGCCAATACGAAATCAAATACAATACGAACCAAGAGAGACTAGTTGTCTAGGGAAATGGGTACCTCTCATCTTGCCGGCAAAAATATTTTCGGAAGATTGAATAAGCGAGTAAAACAAGAAATCTACCAAAATCGAGTTATGGGAACCAAAAATTTAGTTAACACCCTCTCTATGTTGCAGCAGAAACCCAAAGTACTCGTATCTGCTTCTGCTGTCGGATACTACGGAGATCGCGGGGAAGAAGATCTTTACGAAGATTCCGGACCCGGGGGCGATTTTCTGTCTGAAGTATGCGTAAATTGGGAAAAAGAGGCACAGGAAGCAGAAAAGTTTGGCATAAGAACCGTACAGATAAGAACTGCTCCCGTATTGGGACCCGGTGGCTTGTTATCGAAAATATTGCCCCTTTACAAGTGGGGACTAGGCGGACCGCTTGGCCATGGCCAACAATGGTTTCCTTGGATTCATATTGAAGACATAGTGGGTATTTATACTTTTGTTATAGAGCGGGAAACAATAAAAGGTCCGGTAAACTCGTGTTCTCTGGAGATAGTCAGAAATGAGGAGTTTTCCAAAATTTTAGTTGGAGTGCTGGGTCGGCCAGCATTTTTAAAAGTGCCGAAATTTGCCTTAAAACTTGTTTTGGGAGAACTTGGAAGAGAGATTTTGGCTAGCCAGAAAGTACAGCCAAGAAAGCTTTTGCAAAACGATTTCTCTTTTAAATTTCCTGATTTAAAAAGCGCTCTGGAAAATATTTTAACTAAATTATGAATTTTAAAATGCTTTGGAAAGCCTTACTTATTCTAATTCTTTTTCTACTTTTTACTTCGTTCTGGGGTTTTTATATTTCCATAAAGCCGCCGAAAATTGTTTCCGACATTACTCCCAAAGATTTGGGGCTCGATTATGAAAAGGTATCATTTGTAACAAGTGACGGCATCAAGTTAATTGGTTGGTGGTTACCGAATAAAAACCCAACCGCGAAGACACTGATATTACTTCACGGCTATCCAGCAGATAAAGGAAATATCTTACCGGCGCTTTCCTTTCTGGCAGAAAAATATAATCTTTTACTATTTGATTTCCGTTATCTTGGCGAAAGCGGAGGCAAATACTCAACCGCCGGCGCCAAAGAAACGGAAGATCTTCAGGCGGCAATTAATTTTCTTAAGTCCCGCGGTATCAGCGAAGTAGGCGTATGGGGATTTTCTATGAGTGGAGCGGTAGCGCTAATGACCGCTCCAGAGACACCGGAAATTAAAGCGATTGTTTCCGAGTCAAGCTATGCGGGGCTTGACTTAATGACCCTTGAGCTTTACCGAATTCCGATTTTAAAATATCCACTTGCTTATCTAACTGGTTTTTGGACAAAGATAATTTTGGGGATTGACTTGAAAAATATTTCACCGGCTCAAAGCGCCAAAAATCTTAAAATCCCAGTTCTTCTGATCCATTCAAAAAATGACGAGGTAATTCCGTTCAGACATGCTAAACTGCTCCAAAAGGCTCTTAAAGATAATCTAAGAGCAGAATTTTGGTTTGAAGAAAACTTAATGCATGGCCAGTTTGGCGAAGAATATCAAAAAAGAATTGAAGATTTTTTTGGAAGAAATCTCTAAAATTATGGAACTGACGATACAGGTAAATGTAAGTTAAAATATTATTGAAAAATGACCAAAAAAAACATAATTATCTTTATTTTCATCGTCGGCTTAGTGTTTGTTTTTTGGAGTTCAGTTTTACTTCAAGATTATTTTAAGCAAGCAATTCTCTTTCTGGAGGATTTTAGCAGTCATTATCCTTGGCAGAGCGTATTTATTTTCATCAGCCTTGCGGCCATATCAACGATGTTAGCTTTTTTTTCAAGTATCTGGTTGGTTCCGCCGGCGATTGTTTTGTGGGGTAATTCCTTGACCGTCCTATTCTTGCTTTTGGGTTGGTTGATTGGCGCCTTTTTTTCTTATCTTATCGGTCAATATGGTGGCTATCCGCTCGTTCAAAAACTCACTTCTTCCAAGCAGATTCTATATTACGAACGTCTTTTCTCAGAGAGGCTTGGTTTTTGGGTTATTTTTTTGTTTCGTTTTACATTGCCTTCCGAAATTCCGGGATATGTTTTGGGCATCATCCGGTATCCTTTTGCCAAATATTTTCTAATAACTTTCTTGGCTGAACTGCCCTACGCCATTTATGCTGTCTATGCCATTAATGCAATTATTGAAAAAAATCCAACGGCTCTTGCTGTCGCCACCGCCGTCTGGATTGTTGCCGCATTAATTTTAACTTATTTGTATCGAAAAAAAGTAATAAACAAAAAATATGTCTAGTTTTTTAAAAATCATTCTAAAAGATTACTGGCGAGTAGCCGCTTTTTATCCTACTCCTAAAAAAGTAGTGAAAAAAATTCTTTCTAAAGTTCCAAAAGGGACAAAATATTTTCTTGAATACGGTCCCGGTAACGGAGCTTTTACCCAAGAAATTTTAAAAAGATTGCCAAAAGATGGAAAATTATTTGCCTTTGAAACCAATCAAGATTTTATTGAAGAGCTTAAAAAAATTAAAGATTCCCGAATCGTTATTTTTATTTTAAAAAAATATTTCAAAAAAATTAATTGGTATTTTGAACCACATATTTTTCTTCCTTACTTTATCGTCTTAGCGCGAAAATAATGCGCTGGATTAGTACAATGACTCGTACAAAGGGCAAGGGAAGGGCTCGATGTTCATTGTTGAACTGCCTGCGTAATCCACAATGTTGATATTGACGACGTATATACATATGTATATACTCTGCTTATGAATATAACGACAATTCAAAAATGGGGAAACAGCTACGCGGTGCGTCTTCCAAGAACTGCAGTGCGCAGACTTAATCTACTGGCAGGTCATTCTGTAGAAATTCGTGAAGCGGCCAACGGCGAAATGCTTTCTATTATTCCAGTTACGCGGCATGCGGATTCTCTAAAAGACATGGTTGCTCGCATCACGAAGAAAAATCGACATGATGCTGCGGATTGGGGCAACGCGGTCGGAGGGGAAGTATGGTAGCAAAACGCTCATACATCCCTGATCGTGGCGACATTGTGTGGTTGGATTTCAATCCCATTCGCGGACATGAACAGGGAGGGAGACGTCCAGCACTCGTCGTTTCTTCTGGTAAATACAATGCGAAGTCAGGACTGGCGCTCGTATGCCCAGTCACTTCGCACCCGAAAGGGTATCCGTTTGAAGTTGAATTTGTTGCCAGAGTGGCACAGGGGGTAATTCTTGCCGATCAAGTCCGCGGAATAGATTGGAAGCAACGCAAAGCAGAAAAAATCGGTGTTGTCTCCGAATCAGTGGTAACTGAAGTACAGGAATACATAAAGAAGCTTATCATAGATGTTACAATTTGAGCAGTATGGCTTTGCTTGAAACGATACGCGCCGAAAGAATAGCGAAAATAGCCCGTCTCAAGGAAGCGGGCATGGACGCGTATCCGGCTCGGACGAGCCGCACGCATGCCGTTGATTTGTTTCTTGAGAATCATGAGACGCTGGAGAAGAATAGCGAGCAAGTCATGCTCGCCGGGCGCGTGATGTCCATACGCGAGCATGGCGGTTCGCTTTTTGTCGACATTTTCGACGGGACGAAAGGGCAATGCTATGTGCAATGCGACAAGCTCGGAGAATCATCGTACGACCTCTTCGGCGACACGGTGGACACGGGTGACATCGTCGAGTTCGCCGGCATGGCGTTTACGACCAAGCGCGGCATGCCGTCCTTAGACGTGACCGGATGGCGCATGCTCGCCAAGTCGCTGCGGCCCCTGCCGGACGAATGGTTTGGCATCAAAGACGAGGATGAACGATATCGGAAACGTTATCTGGATATCTTACTCACCAAAGACCTTGTCGAGCGCATAAAACGGCGTTCCACGTTTTGGAATGTTATTCGTTCATATCTTCTCGAACGAGATTTTATTGAGGTAGAGACGCCCGTGCTCGAGACGACAACCGGCGGCGCCGATGCGCGCCCGTTCGAGACGCATCACAACGCGCTCGATATGGATGTGTATCTGCGCATCTCCGTCGGAGAACTCTGGCAGAAGCGGCTCATGGTCGCCGGACTTCCAAAGGTGTTTGAGATCGGGCGCGTATTCCGCAACGAAGGCATGTCGCATGAACATGCGCAGGACTACACCGCGATGGAATTCTATGAAATATTTAAAGACTATGAAGCGGGCATGGAAATGATCACCGACCTGTATCGCATCATTGCCGACAAGGTTTACGGTACTCGTGTTTTCACAATCAAAGATTGTACAATCGATTTTGACAAAGCGTGGGAGACGTATGACTTCTGCACATTGATGCTTAAGGAATACGGTCTTGATCCGCGTGATGAAGAAGCAAACTGGTCGGCTGTGTTGGAGAAAAGAAACATCCCATTTGAAAAGAATGTCGGTATCGAACGTTTGGTGGATATCGCGTGGAAACAAATCCGAAAAACCTTATCCGGCCCGGGATTTCTCATAAATGTGCCGGTGTATATGGAACCGCTCGCGAAGAAGAGCGTGAAAGACCCGCGAGTTGTAGAACGCTTCCAGGTTATGCTCGCTGGTTCCGAAATGGGGAAAGGATTCAGCGAGTTGAACGACCCTGTTGACCAGGCCGAGCGCTTCAAGCGCCAACAGCAGTTGCGCGAGGCAGGCGACGAAGAGGCACAGATGTCAGATGTTGAATTCGTCGAAGCACTTGAATACGGGATGCCACCTGCGTTCGGCTTTGGCGTTTCAGAACGTTTATTCAGCTTTCTCGAAGGAGTTTCGGTTCGTGAGGGGCAAATCTTCCCGTTGATGCGTCCACGATGAAAAGTTAAATTGAATAATTTTGTGCTATATTTCCTTACGCGCTTACGCGCCCATAGCTCAGTTGGTAGAGCATCTCCCGTTTAAGGAGAGGGTTCCAGGTTCGAGTCCTGGTGGGCAGTACATACGGTAAATATTTATTGTAACATAATTGCTCTCTATAGACTAATCATACAACAATTGATAAGATATAAGCAAGTGTGGATAAATAATTATGCAAAAAGAAGTCCTTAAATTCGGCAAGAAACTCCGTGAAATACGCTTGAGCAAAAAATTGTCTCAAGGCAATGTTGCTAAGATTCTGGGCGCTCATCGGAGCTATATAAGTGGATTAGAAAGAGGGATAAGGAATCCCTCGCTTGTTACAGTTCAGAAAATGGCAAAAGCTATCGGTGTTTCTGCTGACAAGTTAATAAAATAGTTATGCTCAAAAAATATTGTAAAGATTGCGGCTTACCAGCCGCCCACCACATCCAAACGTGGCTTGATGAAATAACTAGCACGTTAATGCCACGATTGAGGTTGTCAAAAAAATTTGAATCCTTCCTTGATG
>QLUP01000072.1 GCA_018725485.1 Candidatus Lithacetigena glycinireducens
CATTAAAAAAAATAATTGAAGAGGCAGAAACAGATAGAGAGAAAAAAGAAATATATGACATACTTGGGAAAAGAGGTAGTGAATTAGGAATTATAGATAAAGCAGGTAAATTTATAGAGGAGTGGAAAAGGCAGTCCGTTGGTAGGTAGTTGACTTTACTTTCACTTGCGGTTATGTGTTAAATCAAGGAAATGCCACCAGACGCAAAAAAACCCATCAAATTAAGGGATTTGAGTTTTTCGGGCAACTACCCCTATGCTAACCCCCTTTTGTTGAAATTTGATAGGTTTTTAGAAAAATTTACCCTATTTTAGGGGAGTGTCTCTACCCGTTTTGTAGAATAATACTTTCCCCCTCTGTATCTCCGCAACTATTGTTAACTCCTTTCCGTCATACTCTAATATTCTTATCCTGCTTTCCTGAACCTTCTGCCATACCTGAACCTTACAATGTTGAAAGGGGAATTTATATTTAGCGAGTTTATCAAGTTTTTTCTTTATATCGCTGTGATAGGTCGCTTGGATAAATAATACTTTTTCCTCTGGGTGTAGTGCAACTATATCGCAACCAAAGAAGTCATTGCCAACAAACCTTACCGCACCACCAATGTATAACGCTTTTTTACCAGCAAGATGGACTTGATAACCCTGCTTCTCTAACCACTCCTTGACATAGTATTCAAATCTTCTTCCTTTCTCTTTTTTATTCATCTATCACCTCCTAAAATAAATTACCCTGTCCACAATTTATACTTGATAACTCACAATACCTCTTTGATATATCAACCAAAATTGCCTTTCTTTTTAATCTTTTTGCAACTACTCCTGTAGTTCCTGACCCAGCAAAGGGGTCTAATATAGTATTCCCAACATACGAATATAATTTTATTAACCTGTAAGGCAACTCCTCTGGAAATGCCGCCGGATGATTTGATATTGCTTCTCTTGTAGGATGAATAGTCCAAACATTAGTTGAAAACCGTAAAAACTCTTTTGTTGTTATATCAATTTTTTCTTTATCCCCTTCTAAATCATATTTTTCTTTTGACATTATTACGACATACTCTGAGCCATCTCGCAAATAAGGATTTGAGGGGCTTTTCCACGAACCCCAAGCCGTAGAATGACCAGGAACTACCCCACCCTCCATTTTAACCCAAGTAAGCCACTCCCTGTCAAGAAAACCAATCCTTCTTAGCATAAGAGTTAAATCTAATGCTAGAAATGCTATTCTCGTATAGGTGTGTTGTTTAATACAAGAGGGAACATTTACGCATAACCTACCACCAGAAACCAAAACACGATGACACTCCCTAAAAACATTTTCTAACATCTCAAAATATTTATTCATTGACATCCTATCATAATGATTATCATAACCAATTCCAGTGTTGTAGGGCGGTGAAGTAATTACTAAATGCACAGAAGCATCTTCAATAAAACTTAAATCTTGGCTATCAGTATTGTAAATTTTAATTAGGTCATCTTGATAATATGTCATTTTGTCCCCTCTATGTCTGGCAAAGGAATAATCCCATCAAATTCAATATCCTCCCCAACTGGCAAATTGCGAATTACACTCCTGAACCCTTCGCACTCGTTATATTGCTTAATGCATTTGTCAAGGGCAATTTTCTGCCCCCTGATTATACCCTCACCTGCTATGTTCTTTGCCTGCAACACTTCAACTGCCTGTTTGCAATCCTTCAACTCTCTATTTAAGCGGGTGATATACATCGCTATTTGGCTGATAATAATTGCTATCATAAGACAAATGGTAATGGCGAAGAGAACCTTGAAAAACTTGTCCTCCATCCGATACCAGCGTTCCCTTGTATTCCTCCAAAACCTTTTTAACCTTCTACTCATCATCCTTCACCTCCCTTGCGTCTCCTTCATCGCAACTTCCTTTCGGCATCTCCCATATAGAGAATGCTGTATGCTTTACTATATTCTCACCATCAAAATCCCTTATATCTTCCCCTGTATAATCCCCTGTAAATACGGGAATAATCCATTCTTCATCCTTACTCTTTGAAATAGCAAGATAACCTGCCCCGTCACGGTAATATGCTTCTGGACAGATTTGAATAAGAAGGGCAAAAAGTTTTATGTCCCATTCCACCATTGCTTCCTTCCACTCTGTCCACACCTTTTCTGCCGTTATCTTATTTGACTCTGTCATTACCTTTCTCCACTCAGCCATTACCTCTTCCAACCTTGCTTCTAACAAAGGAAAACTCCTTTCCCCTAACCTGCTTATCTCGTCTCTTACTCTCCTTACCTCTTCAAGTGTGTAGTGTTTACTCATCTTTTACCTCCTTTGCCCCAAGCATTATTTTAACCAACTGCACATAATATTTTACTGCCTCCTTATCTGCCTCACTCCCAAATATCTTAAACCACATACCTTTTAATTTATCATAGTATTTACTCATCTCTTACCTCCTTTGCATCTTCCTCATCACAACTTCCTCTCGGCATAGTCCATATAGAAAACGCTTTGTGCTTTATACCCTTCTCACGGTAATGTGCCTCCGGACAAACTGAAGTAAGAATATCAAAAAGTTTTATGTCCCACTCCGCCACTGCTCTATTCAACTTTGCTTTTATCTCATCCAACTCTGCACCCATCTTGTCCCACTCCGCCACTGCCTTACTATACTCCGCCTTTGTCTCATACCATCCTACCCCTGTCTTGTTCCACTCTGCCATTGCCTTATCACACTCTGCTCTTGTCTTATTATACTTCGCCTCCATCCTATTCTGCTCCGCCTTCAACTCATCAAACCTCCTCTCACCTAACCTGCTTATTTCATCTCTAACATTTTTTATCTCTTCAAGCGTGTAATATTTACTCATCCTTCACCTCCCTTGCTTTATTTATATCGTAAATGTATTTCAAAATAGTCCATATGGAAAATGCTTTATGTTTCATATCTTTGTAATTCCCTGTAAATACTGGGATAATCCAATTCTCATTATCATCTTTGGGAATAGCAAGATAACCGTTCCAATCATGATAATGTGCTTCTGGGCAAATTGGAATAAGAAGAGTAAAAAGTTTCACATCCCATCCCGCTCTTGCTTTACTCCATTTTGCATGTGCCCTACCCCACTTTGCCCTTGCTTTACTTAACTTCTCCCTTGCTTTACTTAACTTCGCCTCCAGCTGGGGGAAACTCCTCTCCCCCAACTTGCTCACCTTATTTCTAATTGCTCTTACTTTTTTAAGTGTGTAATATTTACTCATTTTTCTCCTCCCCTTTCTGCAAAACCCTATTAAAACCAAGAAAACCCCACCAGACGCACAAAAACCCCCCAAATTCGGGGATTTTGAGTTTTGTAGTTAAACACCCTATCCTGACCCCTTTTCGTTAAAATTTAACGGGTTTTTATGCATCTGACAGGTATCCCAGAAAAAATCCCCTACTTATTTCTTATCCTTCCGCACACCAGACACTCCCCGTCTACCACTTCTTCTGCGTGTGCTCCGCAGGTGCAATGCCCACCTGCTTCCAACATTTCCCTAATCGTTTCAAGTCCTTCTCCCTGCTCTAATCTCTCGCTTTCACGCAATAGGGAGTTATCAACTACTGGTCGCTCTGGTGTAAAACGCGGCCCTGTTTCATATAATCCCATTACTCTAAAAACTTGTGCTGTTAAATCAAACATTTTCCTCCTCCTTTTTTTTGTTTTGTTTTTGCTCTGCTTCCTCGTCTTTTTTTACGAGTTTGGTAAGATAAGTTATCTGTGGACAGTGCTGAAAACAATCCCACCAGCAATCAATGAAGCAACACTCGGAATAGATGCCCCTACTACACTTCTCACTCCGCTCCAAATTTTGGAGACACTTTCCCTTTATTAAATCGGGGCACTCCTTTTTTGCTTGGACTTGTAGCAATTTTCTTGTAAAATCAAACATCTGACACCTCCTTTAATTTTTTTTCTCTCTCTTCTTTCACCTCCTTGTAGGTCCTAACTCCTTCAATCCTTCTCACGAGTTCGTCAAGTTCCAAGTCAGAATACGGGAACCTCGCCTCTAATTCCTCCTCTGATATGCCTTCGTTCTGCAACCATTTCTGGTAAACTGAATAACACAAATCATCAATAGGGTAGCCAGCGAGAGACATTACGGTTTTCCAAGTTTTGAAGAGTGTAAATCTTATTCTTCCTATCCGCTGTATTAGGTCGTAAGTATATTTCAAGTCCGCATTTTTATTTACTTCTTTCTCTTCTTTTTTCATTGCTCTACCCTCCTATCCTCTCCCCCTATTTTTACAACTTCAAAATTCCCCACTATCCGAGACGCTATCCTATCGCTCACCCTATCCATCATTTCACTTATGCTGTAATTTGATGTTATCATTATTTTTTTTCTCTCCATTACTTCTACCAAGTCAAAAAAGTCATACACCTTTTCAAAAACAAACTCAGTTAGTTTTTCAGTTCCGAAGTCATCAATGAAAAATGGCTTCTCACTATCAAGTAGGTCTCTTATTATCTCGTGGTCATCAGCCATAACTCTTTCTCTTATCATATTTAGGAAATCAATCATCCGATAAAACAAAATCCGCTCCTCTTTTCTTACCTCATTAGCAACTGCACAAAGTAGATGTGTTTTACCACATCCCGCTTTTCCCCAGAGGTATATGTTTGTATCTTTTTTGTTAAGGAAGTCCCCGCACTTCTCTACTGCTTCTTTATTTTTGTTGTTAACAGTAAAGTTGTCAAAGGTCTTACTGATATGTTTATCATACATAAAACTTCCATTTCCAAAGTTAATTATATTTGTCATATTTACCTCCTTCCTCCTCGTTTGTAGAGAATTCATCTTCCCATTCTCCTCTATCGTATTTAGCATATTTGCCTGCATCCTCATTTATGGTTAGTTCATCTTCCCATCTCTTGTTGTTAAGATAAGTAGATGGGTGGGGTATGAATTGTCCTTTGTCTTTTCTCCACTCATCGCTTTTTTTTGCTCTATTAACTGCTGATATAATAGTGTCTACTAATTCTTGCGATGGTTTTAGTTTATTCCATACTTTTATGGCGTATGCTTTATTTACTTTTTTAGGATATGTTTTCCAAAAAAGGTCAAAATCGCACATGTTTATTTCCTTTACTTCCTTTACTTTACTTTCTTTTACTTTACTTCCTTTACTTTGTCTGAAAATGTTAACATCTTGAGTGCACGATGTTAACATAATGTTATCATCGTGAGTGAAAATGTTGTCATTTTGGGGTAATAACAGATACTCTATGTATACTGTAATTCCCTTCCTTCTCTTAGTTGCCTCAAAAAAACGCTTTTGTATTCCTCTTGATGTAAGTATTTTATATTTTTCGTATAGGTCTTTATCAAA
>QLUP01000073.1 GCA_018725485.1 Candidatus Lithacetigena glycinireducens
ACCCCCTATGCAAGAAGGGTAGCGTTACCAAGTTTTTATCAGTTAAGCAAAAAAAGATTTGGTAAAGCGGGTGAGGAGGGTAAGAATGATTTGAAAGTTAAAAAAAACTTTAAGGTATTACCACGATTTTTTAGTTCTGACCTGTTGACATATCAAGAATTTACTTACCGCTGGGCAAAAGAATGCTTGCGTGTCCTTAAACCAGGTGGATATTTATTATCATTCGGTGGCACCAGAACTTATCATAGAATGACTTGTGCAATAGAAGATGCTGGGTTTGAGATTAGAGATTGTATTATGTGGGTTTATTCTACAGGATTTCCAAAAAGTTTGAATATAGGGAAGCAAATAGAAAAATGGAAAGGCTGGGGAACCGCACTTAAACCCGCTTACGAACCAATTGTAGTTACTCGCAAGTCAATTTCAGAAAAAAATGTTGTTCTTAATGTTTTGAAATGGGGAACGGGAGGAATAAATATTGGAGAATGTAAAATTGGAATTGATGAAATTCAAGTTTATCACGCTCCAAAAGAAACCTTTGCTGGTAGCGAATCAAGAAAATCAGATACTAATTATTACGAAAATCAAGGTCGTTTCCCTGCTAATCTTATTTTAGAATGTATTTGCGATGAAGTGAAAAAGGAAACTGATAAAATTAAAATCCATACTAATCCCGAATGCCCTTGCTATATGTTAGACAAGCAAAGCGGAAAATTAAATAAACGCGGCGCTTCTCGTTTCTTTTATGTAGCGAAAGCGAGTAGGAAAGAAAAAGATATGGGATTACCAGAAGGGCAGTACAATTTACATCCTACAGTAAAAAGTTTGAAACTTCTCGAATATCTTGTAAAATTAGTAACCCCACCAAATGGAATTGTTTTAGACCCATTTATTGGAAGTGGAACAACGGCTATAGCTTGTAAGAAATTAGGATTTGATTTTATAGGAATTGAAAAAGAAAAAGAATAAAGAATATTGTGAGATTGCTGAAGCCAGAATTAAAGCAATTCCAGTTTCTTTACTTTAAAATAAAAAATCCGCCCTTAACAGAAGTGGAACAAAAATTTGACAAAGTAAGTTTATTAGTTTTTTTATATTGTAGAAGATAAAAACATAATTTGTTATAATATCAAGAAAAAGATTTTGTTTAAGTTGCGGTAAGAAATTACAAAAGGTAAGAAAAAAATTGGTATTTAGGTTACTTATTAAAAGAGCGAAAGTTAAAGGTCGATTCGCTCAATAACAATAAAAAAACGAAAATAATTAAATGGCAAAAAAAAAGAGAAAGAAAAAGAAATAAAAAAAGCGGGTTTAACCGCCCGCCTTAAATTTTACTTGCCAAATAAAAACTATGATTTATCCAAAATTACAAGAAGAAGTTGAAACTGTAGAGGAAGAATTATCAGAAGAGGAAGAGGAAGAGGAAGTTTAAACCCAAAAAGCTGGCCAATTCATGATTTCTTAATCTTATTTAGCTTTAGATTGAGAAAGACATCGGTTGGCTGGCTTGATTAAAAAATAAAAGAACTATAAAATAATAGTTAAGGGGGAAAGAGAAAGAAGATAAAATTGATTTTCTCCATGGCAAAAAGAAGAAAAAAATGGGGATATGCTAGATGTAAAATTTGTGGAAAAACGATTAGATACAAACCAGGTTATGTGAGAGTGAATGGTATAGAGCCTGGAAGACTAAAGGCAATTAGACGCCATTGGTCAAAAAAACATCCAATTTTGTGGAAGAAAGCAATTCAGCGAGGAACAAGAAAAAGAAGATTAAGAAAATAATAATTAAAGGTCGAGAATAAAATAATTGTTAAATTATCAACTTCTACACTATGGTAACAAAAGGAGAACTCGAAAAAGAAAATGCAAAATTATTAAGGAGGATTAAAACTTTGGAAGCAAAAATAGAAGAATTAGAAGCAGAAATAGAGGAGTTGAAAGCAAAGGAGGAGAAGAAAATAGAAGAAGAGATAGAAAAGTTGGGAAAAGAAGAGGAAAAGGAAAAGGAAGAAGAAAAGGAAAAGGAAGAAGAAGAGGAAAAGGAAGAGGAAGAGGAAAAGCAAGAAACCGCATCTCCTGTTACGGGAACTCCGATTCCGTAACCCCCTCTTGATAGCGATTTTTGGATGTTATATAATAAAAAAGCCACCAAATTAAGCTTTCCTTTGGGGTTTCCCCCGAAGCTTATTTGGTGGCTTCTTAATTGAAGCTCACTCAAGTGAGCTTCACGGGACACCCCAAAGATAAAGGTCGAAAAATAAAAAAATAACTTTCTGAAAATAATATGGAGGGATTTCGCACAGGCATAAGAGAAACATTCCAGGTAAAAACTCTGGTGATGTTATTAGCAGCTGTTATTGGTTATATGGCAGCTCGACTTCTTCAGCAGCATGTTTTGAGAAGAATAGATTTTCTGGCAAGAACTCCAGAGGTTTCTGACCTTCTTGTTATGGTTTTAGGTGCTGGTTTTATAAGGGGAGATAACGGAACAGCAGTAGTAATTGGTGCTGGTATTTCGTTGGTAAATAATCTTGGAACAAGATTTAGAATTGATTGGTTGCGTGTTGGATAAAAAGGTTAGGTTAGAAGTTTTTGAAAACGATAACCTAATTCACCAAAAATGAGAAAAGAAAATATACATCAAGGTTATGCTTTCGTAACACTCACACCAAACATTGCCCGCGCTGATTCTCCTATTGCCACATTGACAGTTCCAGCAGGTAGGGTTTTCCGAATGCAGGATGCCACTCCTTTAGTTCTCAAATTATTCAGGTCTGACGGTGTTGAAATTTCAAGAGATTCAGAGGTTTATCTGGCTTGGCAACCCCCAGTTGGTAAAACTATTTACCAAGCGGGAAGAACAATGAATTACGGAATATTTAGAAGAATTCCTATTACCGAACAGGAAAACATTAACACCCAAGCAAGGAGATTGATTGAATTTGATGATGAGGAAATTCACAGAGCTCAAAGAGGAGAAGCAAGCCTTATTACTGGTCTAACCTCTAACTACAGAGTTTTACTAATGTTGAGGTCACCCGATGTGGTTGATTGGGCTAACCCTGCTTCTGAATTTAACTTTGAGATGATTGTTTTGACTGAGAGTGAATTCGTTGCTGAACAAGGAGTAGGACAAGAGCAATTAGGACAAGAACAATAGGGTAGTCGGTCAAAAATACGGGTTACCTTATTAGTAAAGAACTATGGAGAAACTTACTATTTCTCGAAAATTTGCTCGGTTAGAAACGAAAGATTTTACCATTTTCGCTAACCAAAGAGGTTATGAGAGCGAGATAGCGGAATATGTTGTCCCTGCCAAGAGAATGATTGAAATTCCAAATGACTTTATCGGTTTGAAGTTAATGACAGGAGATCGGTTTACCTTTACTACTGGTGTTGGGGAAACAACCAGAGCTCTTGTCCTAACTTATCCGATTGCCAGAGATAGCTTAATTCCATTGGTAGGTCAGAATGTGATTGTCGTTCGTCGAACCCCTGCTCCAGTAATAGAGTGGACTACTTTTTCCGTTACCGAACCGAGGACAGTAACATTAACAGGGTTATTAGCGAGCACTGCTTATGTTTTTGATGTTTACTACTTGTTTGGAGTAGGAAGTGTAAATATCACGGTTATTTCTGCTGACGAAACTGCCAGGACAAAGATTTTAGAAAGCGCAATCAGGAAGATAAATATGCTAAATCAAGAAGATGTTAGAATGGGTTTAAAGCCTGGAATGGTTGGTTTGTGTATTCCAGAAAGATACAAAATCCAAGTTAGAGTTAATACCCCAGCTCCTGTCATCCTTTTTGACCCAGTTGTTGACGCTGGAGCAAGGAGTAGATTTGCCAGAGAAAGCTTTATTGAATTACCTGTAAATGTTTCCGATTTATTGCAGTGGCCTGAAGATATTGAACGATACGCTAAACAGCAACTAATGGCGCTTTGATTTTGGAAAGGATAGGTTTACTAATCAAAAACAAGGTTAGACCAAGAAATTGGATAACCTTGTTTTTGGAAAGGAAGATATGACTGAAAACGCTGAAAGGAAGAAACCAAATAATTTAAAAGACAGAATTTAAACTCTGTCAGAGGTTTTAATTTTGAAAAAAAATATGTGGATTGAGCACGTAAGACCATTTTTTCGTTTAAGTCCTCTACAATTGATTTGTTTGACCGCCTACGGAGAGGCAAGGGGAGAAGGGCGTAGAGGAATGCAAGCGATTATCAATGTTATTCATAACCGTAGATTACACCCAATACGGAGATTTGGAGATTTAGAGATATTAGAAGAAACTCGCTCACCTTATCACGCAGTTATTTTAAAAAGATGGCAATTTAGCGTATTTAATTTAGATGACAGAAATAGGGGAATAATGCTAAGATTATCTAACCCACGCATTTTCGAAGGCGAAGCCAGAAATAATAATTACCTGAAAATAGCTGTTGAATTAGGAGAATTATTAAGGAGAGGGACATTAGTAGATATTACAGGAGGAGCAGACCATTATCTCAGATTTGATCTTAGACGAGAATGGACAAGAGGAATGGTTTTCCGAGGTAGAATAGGTAACCATGTGTTTTGGTCGGAACCACCTCATTATTTTCAATCTCCCCAAATTTACCATCCTGAAATAGATTATGTTAGACCAGCGCCAACTCCTCCTGAAGCATTGCCAATTCTTGGAGTAGGAGGTTTAATTATTGCTGGTGGTTAGTAAAATATGGTTAAAGATTTAAAATTAAAAAAAAGAACAATTAAGTATCTTGTTTTAGGTGGCGTTGCTTTAGCTATTTTGTTGTTAAGTAGAAGAAAGCCTGATGAGGCTGTTAAAGCAGTAGAATTACCGCCTCCAATTGAAGAGATTTCCAAGGTAACCCCATCTCCAAGAAGACTTCCTCAACCTCCAGCTCTGCAAGCCAACACAGAGTATTATAGAGTTCGGAAAGGAGATACCCTCTGGAAAATAGCGGAGAGGATTTTCGGAGCAGAGCAGGGAAGAAGGTGGGTAGAAATACACAGATTAAATCCTCAAATTCTTAACCCGAATAAACTTTATGAAAATCAAATAATTTTAGTTCCCAGAGTATCACCTATTCCCCCAACTCCTCAACCTACTCTTCCAACTCCTCAACCTTCAATCAAAGCTGCTACCGCCAAAGAAATAACTCGTTTCAGAAGAAGATTAAACGAAGAAATTGATAAACTTTACAGAGGAGTTTACGGCAGAGCTTGGGCACGGGAAAGAGTTATTGAGGTTCTTAAAAGGGAGTTTCCTAATATTGATGTTGCTCGTGCTGTTTATAC
>QLUP01000074.1 GCA_018725485.1 Candidatus Lithacetigena glycinireducens
GTTATGAAACTACCCAGATAAGCCAAGACCCTCTATACATCTATAAAATCAAGCATCCCTCCCTTTATAAAAGGAGGGATGCTTTTTAAAGGTTTTACTGGGATTATGAAATTGGTAGAATATTACTTTAAAATATTAATTAAGGAGTTTGCTTGGAATATATTGTTAATAGTAAATCACCTGAAGAAACTGAAAGCCTGGGAGAAAGGATTGCCCTGAGCTTCAAGATGCTTCCTTTTATAGGAGGATTTATCGGTCTTTCGGGAGCCCTCGGTTCAGGAAAAACCACTCTGGCTCGGGGGATACTAAGAGGTCTTGGTTGGGAAAAGGATGTTATCAGCCCAACCTACCTGATAGCCCGTTACTACAACGACCCGGATGTTTTACATGTAGATGGTTATAGAATAGTGGATCCTTTTTTTGAATTTCTCAATCTGGATATAGAAAGGTTTATGGATGATGGTTACCTGATTATCTGGGAGTGGGGAGATCCCTTGAAAGATTACCTACCAGAAACCCTCTGGGTTAATTTAGAATACAAGGGAAAGGGAAGAAAAATCACCGTTTCTTCTAAAGGTTATTTATGGCAAGAAGCAGTAAAGATACTCCAGCCTACTTAGGAGTAGATACCTCAATTAAGGGTTTGAAGATGGCTCTCTTTGGTGAAGAGGGAGGGCTTATAGCTTCTATTTCTGATTATAAAAATACCGCTTCTCGTTCACTTTCCCTGTATTTTTCCACCCTGAGGAAAGCCTGTCAGATAGAAGTAAAAGACCTTAAGGGGATTGTGGTAATTAAAGGTCCCGGGTCCTTTACCGGCTTGAAGGTAGGTGTATCTTTTGTAAAAGGGTTAGCCATGGCTTCAGGGTTAAAAGTTGCTGGCATTTCAACCCTTAAAGCACTGGCTTTAAGTGCTGCTTATTTAACAGATAATCGGGCGAGGAATATTATTTCTCTGCTACCTATCATCAGAAATGAAATAGTTGGAGCAAGATATTCTTATGAAAACGGAAAATGGATTGAAGGAGCAATAAGCACCGATACTGAGATGCTTAAAAGCAAGGATTTTAAAGTTATCGGAGGTAATTTAAAGGACGAACTTAAGGAACATATGGAAAATTATGCCCTTTTCCCCGATGGAACCTTACCTGAAAGCTGGGGCAGTGAAGGAGTAAGGCTCTTACAGGAAGGAGAATTTGAAGATATAATGTCATTGGATCCATGGTACGGGAAAGAACCAGAGATAAGGAAACCTCCAGCAGTTTAAAGATAAGACTCATGGTCATGGAGGATCTGCCCCAGGTAATTACAATTGAAAGAGAGTCTTACAGAAGCCCCTGGTCTCTGGACGACTTTGTTCGGGAAATAACGGCGAATACTCGCGCTCAGTATTTTGTTGCTTTAGAAGATAATCTAATAGTGGGTTTTGTAGGAACCTGGCTTTTAGCCGATGAAGGCCACATAACCAATGTAGCAGTTACTCCCGAAAAGAGGGGCAAAGGTTACGGAAAGATTTTAACCTTAGAGGCTTTAAAAAGTTTACAGGAGAAACAGGCAAGTTATGTTATCTTAGAAGTAAGGGCATCTAACAAAATTGCTGTAAATTTATATAAATCACTTGGTTTCAGGGTTACTCAGCTTAGAAAAGGTTATTATATGGATAATAATGAAGATGCTTATGTAATGATAAAGGATTTCAGGGAGTCGGATGAAAATACTGGGTATTGAAACCTCCTGCGACGAAACTTCAGTGGGAATAATTAACGATAAAGGAGAAATACTGTCAAACCTTGTCTATTCCCAGGTGCAGAAACATGCTCCCTATGGAGGTATTGTGCCCGAAGTAGCCTCTCGGGAGCATGTAAAAGCAATTGGCTGGGTGTATAACCTGGCTTTAGAACAAGCCAGAACGAATTTGAAAGAGATCAACCTTATTGCTGTTACTGCTGGACCAGGATTGCAGGGTCCACTACTGGTGGGAATAAGTTTTGCTAAAGGTTTATCGCTGGCTTTGAATATTCCCCTTATTGGAGTCAACCATTTAATGGGACATCTCTATTCCTGTATGATAGAAGATACTGCTTTTAAGCCGCCATTTTTAGCTCTTGTGGTAACCGGAGGTCACACACTCATAGTTTTAGTGGAAGATATTTTTGTCCATAAAATATTAGGTTCCACCAGAGATGATGCAGCAGGAGAATGCCTGGATAAAGCAGCCAGGTTGTTGGGTTTAGGGTATCCCGGGGGTCCTGCCATAGAAAAAGCAGCCCTGGGTGGAAACGCTTCTTATTACAGGCTCCCTGTTCCCCTGAAAAAGGAAGATTCTTTAGACTTCAGTTTTTCTGGATTGAAGACAGCTGTTTATTACCTGGTGGAAGAGTTAAAAAAGAATGGTAAAGAAATCCAGGTTAATCATCTATCAGCCTCGGTGCAAGAAGCAGTTTTTTCTTCACTTCTGGATAGGCTGGAGAAAGCCCAGGATAAAACAGGTGTAGAAAAAATAGCGGTAGTTGGGGGAGTAGCCTCTAACGAAAGGTTAAAATATAGACTGAGGGAATTTACGGAGAAAAGACACCTGGTGCTAAGCGTTCCATCCCCTGCACTTTGTACGGATAATGGCGTGATAAGCGCTTTTGTAGGCCTGTTAAAGCATAGTTATAACAGGATAGATAATAATATTATCGATGCCCAACCCTTTTTAACCTTACAGGAATAGAAATTATGAGGATACCAGAATTTAATGAGTCAATATCAGTCAAAGAAGCCCGGGAAATACAGGAAAAACTTAGAAAAGAAGTAATTACCGTTGATAGCTATAGCAAACCCATCAAAAACCTTTTAGCTATGGATGTTTCCTATTTGAAAGCAGGAGACGAATTGGGAGCTATAGCCCTGTTATACTCTTATCCCGAGTTAAATTTGCTGGAAGAGTCATTTGTCAGGAAAAAATCAACCTTTCCCTACATTCCTGGTTTGCTGGCTTTCAGGGAGTTACCTCCGCTTCTAGAGGCAATGAAAGGGATAAAATCAGAAATAGATATATTGCTGGTTGAAGGACAGGGGATTGCTCATCCGAGAAGGTTTGGTATAGCCTCTCATCTGGGGGTATTATTAGACACCCCTTCTATTGGATGTGCCAAGAGTTTGCTTTGGGGAAAGCATTCAGGTGTAGAAAAGGGTAAAGGTTCTTATGCTTATATTTTGGATCAAGAAGAGATAATCGGGGTAGCCCTTAGAACCAGGGAAGGGGCACGGCCTATTTATGTTTCCCAGGGGCATAAGGTTTCTCTGGATACAGCAGGGGAGATAGTGTTGAGCTTAGTTAAAACCTATAGATTACCTGAACCCCTCAGAAGTGCCCATATTAAATCTAAATTGATGATGACGGGTATGGTATGAAAATTACCTGGGGTCTGGAAGAAGAAGTATTTATAGTTGAAAATAATGGCAGGCCATCTCTTGATTCTCTTTATTACCTATATCAACTCCTGAGAAAAAACCGTAAGTTTTATTATTACCACAGCGCCTCAAATTTTAGCCGGGGTAAGGATGTTTTTCTCGGTTTGATGAGTGGCATTGAGATTTCCACCGATGTTCAGTTATCTGTAAAAGGTTTACTGGAGGATGTGAAAGAGCGTAGAAATGACCTGATAAAAGTAGTTAATGATGGAATAATAGTGCCCGTTGGGCATCTTCTGGACAATGATACTCCCACCAATACCTGCGGGCTCCATATTCACCTGGGGGTGGAAAAGCAATACCGTGAAGTAGTATATCAAAGGATTACTCATTACCTTCCCCTAATTGCCCTGGCTTCAACTAACTCACCTGGAAGAAACGGTTTATATTTCGGAAAGTCCTACCGAATGGAATCTTCTTATGCTATAGGACCTTTAAGCAATAACCCCTACTTTCGCTTTCAAGATTTAATTATTGCTAAAAGACTTAAAACTGTAGAAATTAGGGTTTTAGACCCTTTTCCTCAACTTGACCGTTTAGAGAAAATTTTAAAACTAATTGAGGAGGTGGCCAGGGGAGTTGAAGCAAGGGAGGTTAACCTTTCGCATTACCTTAAATTAAGAAATACGGTAGTTAAAGAAGGCTTTACTAAAGAGCTGGAGATTCTGAGCTATAAATTGCAAAAGGAATTAGGGTGGAAGGATAAAGAACTTTTTGTTATTACACCCTCGGATTTAACCTGGAAAGCTTACGAAGAAAAAGGATTGTTGGGAGCTTACCTACTATTGGATGAACTATATAGAGGAGAACTTAAGAGAACGATTAAAGATGGTATATATAAGTGGAAACCATTATTACTGAGAAGCATGTTGGGTATAGCAGGACATTATGCAGGCTTCCCTATACTGTATATAAGGCCTTAAAAGAGATTTGAAGGTCGGTGGATACATGTGGTACTTTTTACTCGTTTTACTGTTAGTTTCAGGATTATATGTTTTTTTACGCTTCGTTTGGTTTTTTAGAGATCCAGTAAGAGTTCCTTCTTTAGATAAGGATTTAATTCTTTCCCCAGCAGATGGGAAGATAATTTATATCTATCCCATAAAGGGGAGGAGTATTAAATCAATCAAAAATGGTGAAGAAATACCCATATCTGAACTATCGGGTAATTCTGAATTTCCTGAAGAAGGTTGGGCAATAGGTATTTATATGTCTCCCCTTGATGTCCACTTTAATTACTCGCCCATAGAAGGCAAGGTAATACTCTGGCAGAGAATAACTACCAACCTTAACCTTCCCATGGTTGACCTCTGGGAGTATATAAACCTTACTTATTTAAGGAAATGGGTGAACCTTTTTGGGAAAAAATTCCACCTCCAAAACGAAAGGGCTTCTCTGGTGATTGAAAATCAACGGTTAAAGGTGGCAGTTATAGAAATTGCCGATAAGTTCGTTAATAAAATAACTCCCCTTATTAAAGAAGGAGAGCTGGTAAAAAAGGGACAGAAAATCGGTTTTATAAGCAGGGGTTCTCAAGTAGATTTGTTAATTTTCCATACCGATATGGAAATACTGGTTAAGGAAGGACAGCAGGTGTATGGGGTTCTTACTCCCCTTGCCAGGTTAAAATAATTATCTCTCTGGGCTGCGACTCAGGGTTACTACTCACTCTGTCACTCTGGGCTCCGATCCAGAGTCTCCGATTCTTTTTGTCATCTATGAAAAAGTTGTGTCTTTTTAAGTTACCCCCCTTTATTTACTCAATAATCTCTCCTCTTTAATCTTATCCATTATACACCCTCTAAATCAGCCATCGGTTAGGTATTCCTACCAGTCATCTAT
>QLUP01000075.1 GCA_018725485.1 Candidatus Lithacetigena glycinireducens
AAGTTTCCAGAGCTCTGTAACAGAATTATCGAGTGAATCAACTTTTTCTTTATAACTTGCAAATTCCTCCCTTAAACTTTTCAAAGTTTTAGAACTATGCCTTGTTTCCAATGAGTTAACTATGGTTACTATAAATATAATGGGTATAGCAACCACCACAAACCAGATCCACCAGGGCATAGGCTTTTTATTATATTGACGAAAATATTCTTCGTCATCATAATTTTCGTTGTCTAAGGTCTTACCCATATTCATTAATCCCTCCTATTTTTTAGCCTAAATATTCTTTTTCTGCTAAACCGATTGACTCATCGAGGATATCTATGATTCTATTAATTTGCTCTTTAGATACCACTAAAGGAGGAGCAACATAGGTTTTATCAACTGAAGCCCTACATAAATAGAGTCCTCTATCCCATGCTAATTGCTCCACTCTAAAAGCAAACCTTGCATTAGCGGGAATTTTCTTTTTGGACCCTTTATCTGCTACATATTCAATAGCAGTTAATAAGCCCATTCCTCGTATGTCGCCAACCGTACGATACTTCCTCAGGGTTTGTAATCCCTGAATTAAATAACTTCCCATTTCCCTGGACTGTTGAGCCAGACCATTAGATTGAATCACTTCGATATTCTTAAGGGTAGCAGTGGTTGAAAGAGTGTGACCCCCAAAAGTTAACCCATGAATAAACATATAGTCGTCAAAAGCCTGACCAAGCTCTTCTTTTACCAGAACTGCTCCCAGAGGAGCATAACCAGATGTAAGTCCTTTAGCTAAGACAATCATATCAGGTTTTATATTGAATATTTCTGAACCAAACATAGCTCCTAATCTTCCAAATGCACACACAACTTCATCAATAATTAATAAGACCCCGTATTGTCGGGTAATTTCCTGAACCCTGCGAAAATAACCTTCAGGGGGAATAATTGCTCCTAGAGCGTTCATGACAGGTTCTAAAATTACTGCGGCTACAGTTTTGGGTCCTTCCCATTCAATCGCTTGAGCGATTGCTTCTGCACATTCAAGATTACAGGACCCGGGTTCTTTATTAAACTCACAGCGATAACAATAAGGTGCTGGTACATGGTGAAAGCCAGGTACTAAAGGCTCGAAAGGTTGTCTGTAAACCCTGATTCCAGTTGCGCTTAGAGCCCCTAAAGTTACACCATGGTAAGCTTCTTTTCTGGCAATTATTTTATACCTTCCACCCTGCCCTTTTATCTGAAAATACTGGCGACTCATTTTGATAGCTGTTTCTACTGCTTCAGAACCCCCGCTTACAAAAAATACCCTGTTTAATCCTGCAGGAGCAATTTCTTTAAGTTTAGAAGCTGCTAATATCGCCGGAGCGTTTGAATAACCACCAAAAAGAGAGGCATAACCAATTAAATCCATTTGTTCTTTCATGGCTTCAATAATCTCTCTTCTATTATGCCCGACATTAACTACCCATAACATAGAAAGACCATCAATATACTCTTTACCTTCAAGGTCTTTAATTATAGCTCCGTTACCAGAAACTATCACCTTAGAGCCTTTCTCTACTACTTCCTTCATAGAAGTGTAATGATGCCAGAGCGTAGGTTGTAACGATTCTTTTTTTATATTATTATATTCTGACATTTTGCCTCCTGTAAGTAACCTAAAGTTTTTCCCTCAATATTTTCAATTCTTCTTCAGATATACTGTAAGTGTGTTCTTTGGCAGGAAATACACCTATTTCTACTTCATTTTTATAAGTTTTAAGAGCATTGACAATTACTTCTGAAAGATTAGCGTATTTCTTTACAAATTTTGGGGTGAAAAGTTCAAAAATCCCCAGCAGGTCATTAATGATAAGAAGCTGTCCATCACAATGTTTACCTGCACCAATTCCAATTATGGGTATGCTGGCTTTCTCAGCAATAATCTTGCCTACCTCCTCAGGGATAGCTTCTAAAAGTATTGAGAAAGCTCCAGCATCTTCTAAAGCTTTAGCATCATCGATAAGGCTTTTAGCTGTGGCAGCAGTTTTTCCTTGAGCAACAAACCCACCAAGTTGGGTCATTGATTGGGGAGTCAGTCCAATATGCCCCATGACTGGAATTCCAGATTTAACAATTGCCTCTACCATATAAGCCACCCTTGTTCCACCTTCCAGTTTTATGGCATCAGCTCCTCCCTCTTTAATAAACCTCCCTGAGTTCCAGATAGCATCTTCAACATTTCTATGGTAAGCCATAAAAGGCATATCCCCGATAATCAAAGGGGATTTTGCACCACGGCTCACTGCTTTAGTATGGTGTATCATTTCTTCCATAGTTACCGGTAGGGTATTTTTATAACCTAAAACTACCATTCCCAATGAATCACCAACTAAAACTATGTCAACACCTGCTTCCTCCATAAAACAAGCCATGGGGTAATCATAGCAGGTTAACATAACTATTTTTTTTCTTTCCTGTTTCTTTTTTAAAAGTTCAGGAAGTGATACTTTTTTTCTATCCATTAAATCCTCCTCTTATGGCTTGGGAATAGATAAATCAGCAGGACCTTGAGCAGAAAGCTTCAGGTTAGGATTTATTCTTTGTACTAATTCATGAATAATTTGAGCTTGTTTCACTTTTTCTCGTGCCAGGAAGGCTAAAGAATCAGGTCCCACCCAGGGTTTATACAATGTTCCCACCCCTGGTCCTGGTTCTATCTTAAAGTAGCATGGGGAGCATACCCGAGCAAGTTCAGCACCTTCCCAGAAACGGTTAAAACCACCCATTGAATCAAATAAATACACATGTATGTCCATAGGCAACTTAACAGCTTTTCTAATTGATCCCAGGAGAGGAAGGGTCATGTCAGCTACCGGATTAAAGGTATTAGCTCCAAGCATTTCCAATACTTTAGCTCCTGCAGCATTGGCATGTCCAGCAAAAATAGATACCTTAAAGGTTGTTTCCGAGGGTATATCTCCGTTTATTTTCATATTATTTAACAAATGTAATAAGCCTTCGTCCCAGACGAGAAAACCTCTAAAACCTGCTTCTATACAGCGAAAAATGTCCGAAATAATATAACGAAGGTTATCAGACCCCCTTATTCTTAAACCTGACACAGCCCCTTCGGGGGTAGAAATTTGCTTTCCTAAATCCCAAAAAGGTCGGGGACCTGGTGTAACAATAACTTCAATCCTGGAATCATGAGCGATTCTCGCAAAATCCTTTAATTCTTCCATAGAAAGTAAAGTAGCTCCCATAACCATAGCTATTACTCGATGGATGGGCATCTTTCTTTTGTTCATTTCATCTACCATCGCTTCCAGAGTAGAAGGCCGTTCTATGCCTGATATTTCCATGCGGTAATGAGCACCATCAGGAAAAGCGTAGGGAGAATCGGCAAGTTCATAAGCATCTTTTCCAGGAATACCATATTTTTCCATTAACTTCATTACATAATCCATATATATTCCTCCTTAAAGGATAGTTCTTCTTAAAAAAATTATATCAGAAATGCTTAATCATTTGGTAACTAGTCAGCCTCCCTAATTATTCCGTGAGTGTTGCCCATGTATCTCAGCATCCGCACCTGCAAGCAGGCTGAATAGTTACAAATATTTTTGGAAAAAAATAAAGAGTGAGCTTACCAAAAAGAGAAGAGATTAGAATAAGTAAATGGTACCCCCAAGGGGATTCGAACCCCTGCCGCGGCCTTGAAAGGGCCGTGTCCTAGGCCTCTAGACGATGGGGGCACTAAGCAGTGTATGGTGGGCCCACCTGGGGTCGAACCAGGAACCTTCCGGTTATGAGCCGGTGGCTCTGCCAGTTGAGCTATGGGCCCACTATTAGCTAAACCTGGCTGCTCGGGCAGGACTTGAACCTGCAACCAGACGGTTAACAGCCGCCTGCTCTACCATTGAGCTACCGAGCAATATTGTCAGGATTTATTATATCATAATCAAGCAACACTTTAAGAAAGTTCCTTCATAAATATCAATGAATAAATAAAAATTTGAAACCCCACATTAACACTATTCCCATTATTATTAACAGAAGCTGGGTAATTGAATCCCCTATATTGTTTTTTTTATGAAGTTGTGGAATCAAATCTGAACCAGCAATATAAATAAAACCAGCAGCAGCGATAGGAAGAAAGTAGTTAACCATTAAATTCGTTAGCGAATAAATATAAAAAGCTGCCAGTACTCCAATTATAGAAATCAATCCTGATAACAAGTTTAAAGTTAAAGCTTGTTTCTTGCTAAATCCTCCATGTAATAGGACTCCAAAATCTCCGATCTCCTGTGGTATCTCGTGATAGATAACAGCTATGGTAGTGGTTATGCCTAAGGACAAACTTACCAAAAAGGACGAAGCAATAATTATTCCATCAAGGAAATTATGCAAGCCATCTCCTACTAAGTTCATATAGGCAAAGGGGTGAACATCACACTCAATATCATGGCAATGACGCCAGTTTAATAATTTTTCAACTATAAAAAAAATACATATTCCCAGAAGAATAAATATAAATGTATTTTCACCTGTTAACTCCAGTGATTCAGGGATAAGGTGCAAAAAAGCCGTTCCAAGCATAGTTCCAGAAGAGAAAGCAACTAACAATAACATAACTTTTTTTAAATTAAATTCTCTTAATCCTAAAAGAATTATCCCCAGCAAAGAAATAAGACTACATAACAATGCTGCTGCAATAGATAAAAGTAAAGTCATTTACTACCCCGGTAATATTTAAGTTTTTGACTATTTTTTTCGAGTAAATTAATCAGTTCGTATAAATCAGTAACTACCAGATCAGGTTTAATATCCTTAATCGTAGTATCTTTTCTTTGACCCGAAACCCCGGTTAAGACCAGTACGGAGTAAAGACTATATCTTTTCGCTGAAAGTACATCTGTATCCAGGCGGTCACCAATAAAAGCGGTTTCTAACGGAGGGGTACCCAGATGATTCAAGGCCATATCTACCAGGGGACCCTCGGGTTTACCAATGATGACAGCCTTTATCCCTGAGGCAGCTTCTACTGCTTTTAAAATTGAACCTCCACCTGGTTCAATCCTGCCATCTTCAGCTGGAAAAGAGGTATCCGGATTTGCTCCGATTAATACAGCTCCCTCTAAAATATAACTTTGGGCAATTTTAAGTTTATTATAATTAAACCTCCTGTCTAAACCCACAACTACTGCGTCCACTTTTTCCTCTTCGGTTATAAGCCAACCATATTTTCTGATAGTCCTTTTTAAAGCAAGAGAGCCTATAACAAATGCTTTTCCCCTGGGTTTCAGGTTTCTTATTA
>QLUP01000076.1 GCA_018725485.1 Candidatus Lithacetigena glycinireducens
CATTTTGAAGAACACCTGATAGACCCCCTACCTGTACTGGAGCGAATAAGATGAGAAAAATTGGTGTATTTGTTTGTTGGTGCGGTTTAAATATTTCCCGTACCGTTGATATAAAGAAGGTTGTAGAAGAAGCTTCCAGCCATCCTCAGGTAGTATGCTCTACTGATTATAAATATCTTTGTTCTGAGCCAGGACAAAAACTGATTAAAGAGATGGTTCAGGAAAAAGGATTGGATGGTTATGTGGTTGCAGCCTGTTCTCCCAGCATGCACGAAACTACCTTTAGAGAATTAGCCTCCAGATGTGATATAAACCCCTATCTTTGCGAAATGGCTAATATCCGCGAACAATGCAGCTGGGTTCATGAAGATAGGGAAGAAGCTACAGAAAAAGCCATAAAATTGGTTAATATGACTGTAGAAAAAGTTCTTTATAATGAACCACTTTACCCGGACTCCTTTCCCCTTACCAAAAGGGTTATGGTAGTAGGGGCGGGAGTAGCAGGAATGCAGGCGTCGCTGGATATTGCTGATGCTGGTTATGAGGTATTATTAGTTGAAAAACGACCTTTTATCGGTGGTCATATGACCCAACTATCTGAGACTTTTCCCACCCTTGATTGCGCCCAGTGTATCCTTACCCCTAAAACTGCCGAAGTTGCCAGGCATCCGAGAATAAAAATGATGCCTTATAGCGAAGTTGAAGAGGTTAAAGGTTATGTGGGGAATTTTGAAGCAGTTATCAGGAGAAAAGCTACTTTTGTAGATTGGGATAAGTGTACCGGTTGCGCTATTTGTATTGAGAAATGCCCAAAGAAAATTTATTCTGAATTTGAATGCGGCTTGAAGGAAGGAAAATCCATAGATATGGCTTTTCCACAGGCAGTTCCCTTTAAAGTGTTCATAGACAAAGAAAGCTGTATTTTTCTCAACCGAGGGAAGTGCGGGGTGTGTGCAAAGCTATGCCCGGAAGAAGCCATAGATTTCCAGCAACAGGACCAATTAGTCAAGGAAAAGGTAGGAGCTATAATAGTAGCCACCGGTTATGACTTGATAGATAAATCTGAATTAGCTGAATATGGGTATGGAAAATATAAAGATGTAGTTGATGGAATGCAATATGAACGCATAAATTCATCTTCAGGTCCTTTTTTGGGTGTTATCAGACGCCCTTCCGATGGGAAAATACCCAAAGAGATTGTTTTCATCCAATGTGCTGGTTCCAGGGACAAGGAGAAAGGCAAGCCTTATTGTTCCAAGATATGTTGCATGTACACTGCTAAACAGGCAAGATTATATAAGCATAAAGTACCGGATGGACAGGCTTATATTTTCTATATGGATATCAGGGCCGGGGGTAAGGGTTATGAAGAATTCATTTATAGAAGTGTTGAAGAAGCAGGTATACTTTATCTTCGTGGCCAGGTATCCCGGGTGTTTGAAGAAGAGGGGAAACTGGTAGTTTGGGGAATGGACACCTTAAGTGGTAAAAAAATAGAAATTAATGCTGATATGGTTGTGTTAGCCTCCGCGATGGTTCCCGCAAACGGGGTGAAAGAACTTGCTAATAAATTAAAAATCAGCACCGATGAACATGGTTTTATTCAAGAAGCTCATCCCAAGTTAAAACCAGTTGAAAGTATGACCCGTGGAGTGTATCTTGCCGGTTGCGGACATGCACCCAAAGACATCGCCGAATCGGTAGCTCAGGGAAGTGCAACTGCTTCTAAAGTACTGACTTTGTTTTCGCGAGATAGCGTCATGGCGGAACCGACGGTTTCTATAGTTAGAAAAGATGAGTGTTCCGGTTGTTTATCCTGTGAGATTGTATGTCCCTTTGGAGCAATTGAAAAAGAGGATTACCGGGGGAAAATAATTGCTAAAGTAAATTCAGCCCTCTGTCAGGGTTGCGGTTCCTGTGCAGTAATTTGCAGGAGTGGAGCTATTGACCTTAGAGGCTATACCAACCAGCAATTGATAGCAGAATTGGAAGCAGCATTATGGAAATAGTAGCTTTTTGCTGTCAGTGGTGTAGCTATGCTGGGGCAGATTTAGCAGGTACCAGCAGGTTGAAATATCCTGCTGATATCCGAATTATCAAAATCCCCTGTTCCAGTAGAATTAACCCAACTTTCATTTTGAAAGCCTTATCCAAAGGCGTAGATGGAGTTATGGTTGCTGGATGCCATCCAGGTGATTGCCATTATGCCACGGGTAATTATTTTACCCGAAGGAGACTGACGATATTGAAAAGATTACTGGAGTTTAGCGGAATAAATCCCGAAAGGCTCCAGTTATACTGGATATCAGCTGCCGAAGGGGGAAAGTTTGCAGAATCTGTACGGGATATGGTAAGCAGGTTGGAAAGACTACAGGATAAACCGTTTCCCAGAAACCCAGGGATTAGCTTATGAAGAATCAAAGCTATGTAGAACTTACCAATATACTTAAACAAAAGATTGACCGATTGTTAAGCGAAAAAATAGTTGACTATATGATTGTTTATGAAAAAGGAAGTTTATGGTTTAAAACTCGTCCAAAGATGATTCGGAAACAAACAGATATGGAAAAGGTCATCTGGAACAGGTATTGTCAGTTTAACCTTTCCACTTTTTTAAAATCCCTCAGTGGTAAAGACGAAAATATAGGAATTATTGCTAAAAAATGTGACCTTGGAAGCATCGTAGAGCTTATCAAGAATAACCAGATAAAAAAAGAAAATTTATATATTTTACAGGTTGCCTGCGATGGAGTAATTAATTGGCAAAAACTGGAGAATCTTTTAGGGACAAAAGTTGCTAAAGCCATAGAAGTTGAGGAAGATTCTCCAAATCTCGTTATTAAAATGCCAGAGAGAAACATTGAGGTTCTGAAGAATGATTGTTTGCCGGATAAATGCCTGATTTGCGATTTTCAGCCATCTCCTTATGCCAATGATTTTTTAACTATTGTTGATGAGAAAATTGAGGATATTAAGGAAATTAAGAGCCAACCCCTTCCTAATCTGGAACCTCTGGATAATATGTCCTATGAAGAAAGGCTTGGCTATTGGCTCAAGCATTTCTCAAGATGTATGAGGTGTTACGCCTGTAGAAATGTTTGTCCTGTTTGCTACTGTTCTACCTGCATGTTTGATGGTCAGGAAGGTTTATGGATTAGTAAAGAATCTAAGACTTCAGACAACTATGTTTATCACCTCACCAGAGCGTTTCATGTTGCAACTCTCTGCGTAGAATGTGGTGAATGCCAGAGAGTCTGTCCGGTTAATATTCCTTTAATGAAGTTAAACAGTAAACTTGCTAAAGAAATTAGCGATACATTTGGTTACCAGGCTGGACTGCTAATTGATGATCTTTCACCCTTTAAGACCTATTGCCAGGAGGATCCTGATGAATTCAAATAATCCTGAGAGAACTTACTTCCTAATAAAAAAATCAAAGGTTCAAAGTTTATTAAATAATCTATATAATGAGTACAAATTATTTGTTCCAGTTGAAGAGGAGGAAGTGGTTGATTTCAGGAGGTATGAAGTAGATGGTAACTTCACTCTTGAATTTACCAACACTCTGCTACCCCCTAAAGGTTTGTTTCTTCCTCAACAGGAAACACTGTTTACCTTTAACTATGAAAGAGATATATCAATTGAGGAGAAGATAGAAGTTTCCAGGAGAATTATTGTCGGAATCAGGCCCTGCGACTCTAAAAGCTTAACCATATTGGATGAAGTATTTAAAGATGTTAATGAAGATGTGTATTATCTTCAAAAAAGGAATAATACCCTGTTAATAGGTCTGGGATGCACTAATCCTCAAATATACTGTTTTTGTTCTTCTTTGGAGATAGACCCCGGGAAAGACATTTCTGTAGATATTTTCTTGACCGATTTGGAAGACAGTTATCTGGTGTCTGTTAATACCGAGAGGGGTCAATTATTAATCAAAGATTTCCCTGAGTATTTTGAAAAAGCAGGAGAGGATGAAATAACCAGGGCTTTAGAGATTCAGTCTCCAGCACGGGAAGGTTTTTCAGTAGGATTTGATAAAAAAGATACCGAGGTATTTATGGATGTCGAAAAAATATTTGAGCATCCAGTGTGGGAAGAGCTCGCTGAAACCTGCCTGGGATGTGGGATTTGCACCTATCTTTGCTCCACCTGTCACTGTTTTGATATTACTGATGAGTTAACGAAAAATGAAGGTAGAAGGTTCAGATGTTGGGATTCCTGCCAGTTTTTCTCCTTTACTAACATGGCTTCGGGTCACAATCCCAGACCTGATCGGAAAGAAAGAATCAGGCAGAGGTTTATGCACAAACTTAGTTACTTCGTTAGCCGCTACGGTTGTATTGCTTGCGTGGGATGTGGGCGATGTTTAAAATATTGCCCGGTGGATATTGATATCACCAGGGTTATAGGAACTATAACCAATGAATAATCCAGGCTATCTGCAAAATCTTTACCTACCGAGGTTAGCATCTATTGAGAAAATAACCCGGGAAACAGGGGATATTAAGACTTTTCGCCTGGCCTTCTTAGAAGGGGACTTCAGTCATTTACCGGGTCAATTTGTAGAATTATCGGTTTTTGGAAGAGGTGAAGCTCCCATTTCTATATCCTCCTATTTTCCAGGTGAGAATTCCCTTGAACTTAGTATAAAAAAAATGGGTAAGGTCACATCGTATGTTCATTCTATGTGCGAAGGAAATAAGGTCGGGCTAAGGGGTCCTTATGGCAATACCTTTCCTGTGGAAAGAATAAAAGGCCAGAATTTACTTTTCATAGGTGGTGGCATAGGGCTTGCACCTTTGAGATCTCTCATTCACTATTCATTGCTTAAACGGGGCGATTTTGGAAAAATCACTATTATTTATGGAGCGAGAACTCCAACAGACCTGGTATTTAAAGAGGAAATATTTAATATCTGGCCGAGCTTAAAAAACACCGAAGTACACATAACCGTAGATGTAGCTACCAATAGTTGGCAGGGCAAAGTAGGGGTAGTACCGAAAATTCTTAAAGAGTTAAATCCCTCCCCTGAAAACACGGTTGCTTTCACCTGCGGTCCCCCGATTATGATTAAATATACTCTGGAAGCCTTAAAAGATTTAAATTTTCCCGAGGAAGATACTATTACTACCCTGGAAATGAAAATGAAGTGTGGTATTGGCAAGTGTGGAAGATGTAATATTGGTGACAGGTACATTTGCCTCGATGGACCGGTATTTACTCTAAAAGAGTTAAAAACTTTACCCCAGGAGTATTGAGGAGGA